>JAAYEJ010000042.1 GCA_012728835.1 Candidatus Brocadiaceae bacterium
ACAGCTAAGGCTTTGCGCCGTTGACACGGACGTGGGGGCAGGCAGAGAATGCGGGCGCGCCGCTCGGGCCGGGCGGCCACGGAGGAACCGACGCATGCCCGAAAGCACGCGGCCTGCCGAACGCATCGCGGAGGTGGCACTGAACGTGCCGCTGCGAAGGACGTTCGACTACCTGATCCCCGATGCCCTGCGCGGCCGTGTGCAGCCGGGCGTACGGGTGGAGGTGCCGTTCGGGAACCGGCGCCGTGAGCTGGCCTTCTGCGTGGCCCTAAAGGAGTCGGCCGAGGTGCCGGAGTCGGACCTCAAGGCGGTGGTGCGGCTGATCGATCCGGAGCCGACGGTCACGCCGGGCATGATGGGGCTGGCGCGCTGGGCGGCCCGCTACTACCACTGCTCGCTGGGCGAGGCGCTGTGTGCGGCCGTGCCGCCCGGCGTGCGGCAGGGGCGCAAGGGGCGCAAGGTGCGGATGGTTGCGCTGTGCGGCACGGCTCGGGAGGCCGAGGCCACGGCGCACGAGGTCTTCGATCGGAGCCCGGCCCAGAGCAAGCTGCTGCGGGCGCTGGCCGGGATGGGCGGTGCGGCGTCGGCGGCCGAGCTGAAGCGGGTGACGGGCACCTCTCAGGCATCCCTGAACGCACTGCGCAAGAAGGGGCTTGTGCAGTTCGAGATGCGGCACGTCGAGCCGGAGGATCCCCTGACGCACGTGCACGCCGCGCGGCAGGAGCCGCCGGACCTGACGCATGAACAGAGGAAGGCCTACGAGCTGATCACCGGCCGGATGGACCGCGGCCGCTTCGACGTGGTGCTGCTGCACGGGGTGACCTCCAGCGGCAAGACGGAGGTCTACCTGCAGTGCATCGACCACCTGGTGCGCCGGGGCAAGCAGGCGATCGTCCTGGTGCCGGAGATCAGCCTGACGCCGCAGACGATCCGGCACTTCGGCAGCCGGTTCGCGCGCATGGCCGTCCTGCACAGCCGGCTGACCGAGGCCGAACGGCGCCGTCAGTGGCAGACCATCCGCACGGGCGGGGCCGACGTGGTGATCGGCGCCCGTTCGGCCGTGTTCGCACCGGTGCCGAGCCTGGGTCTGCTGGTGGTGGACGAGGAGCACGAGACCAGCTTCAAACAGGACAACGTGCCCCGCTACCACGCGCGCGACGTGGGCATCATGCGGGCGCGGGCGGAGGGGGCGCTGGTGCTGCTCGGTTCGGCCACGCCGTCGCTGGAGACCCACCACAACTGCGTGACGGGCAAGTACACGCGCGCCGTCCTGTCCGGCCGGATCGGCGGCCACCCCCTGCCGCCGGTGGAGATCGTTGACATGCGGGGCGAATGGGCCGGTCGGGGCCGGCTGCGCGTCATCAGCCGACGGCTGGAGTACCTGATGCGGGAGACCCTGGAGCGCGGCCAGCAGGTGATCCTGTTCATGAACCGCCGCGGCTACGCGCCGTTCATCCACTGTCCCCGCTGCGGATTCGTCGTCAAGTGCCGGCGCTGCGACATCACCATGGACTACCACCGCGACATCGACGCGGTGACGTGCCACTACTGCGGGCTCCAGCAGCGCCCGCCGTCCGAGTGCCCGGAGTGCGCCCTGGAGGGAATCCGGTTCAGCGGCACGGGCACCCAGCGCATCGAGGAGACCGTGCGGGCGATGTTCCCGGGCGAGACCGTCGAGCGCATGGACAGTGACACGACGCAGGCCCGACGCGCACACGAGCAGAAGCTGGAGGCGTTCCGGACCGGACGGACGCACGTGCTGATCGGCACGCAGATGATCGCCAAGGGCCTGGATTTCCCGAACGTGACGACCGTGGGTGTGGTCAACGCCGACGTGGGGCTGCACCTGCCCGACTTCCGCTCGCGGGAGCGCACGTTCCAGTTGCTTGCGCAGGTGGCGGGCCGCACGGGCCGGGGCCCGGCGGGCGGGCGCGTGGTCGTGCAGACCTTCATGCCGGAGGATCCGAGCATCCGCGCGGCGGCCCGGCACGACTATGAGACGTTCGCCGGCGGCGAACTGCCCCACCGGCGGCAGCTCGGCTATCCGCCGTTCGGTCGCATGGTGCGCATCCTCTGCCGGGCCCGCGAGGCGGACCGCGTGGAGGCCTACGCCGCCGACCTCGGGGCCGCCCTGCGGAGGCTCTGCGCCGACCTGGGCGGCCGCTCGCACGTGCTGGGGCCGGCCGCAGCGCCGGTGGCCCGCATCCGGGGCCGGCATCGCCGCCACCTGCTCCTGAAGTGCCCGGACGCGCGATCGGTCGAGGAACTCCTCACCGAGGCGGCCGCCGTCCTCAAGGGGCCGTCGGGAGTCAAGGTGCTCGTGGACGTGGACCCCGTTTCGATGCTCTGAGCCACCCTTTGGCGGGGCAAAATAGGGTTTGACAAAACGGGGGGGGATGCATTATGATCCGTCGGCGTTTTCGGCGGGGCATGCGTCGCCGGGCCCCGTCCGCACACGGTTGGCTCTTGGAACGACTCGACAGAGAGCGAACATTCTACGTCTGCAGGGAGCATCGAGTCTCTGGGAGGAGGTGATATCGCCGCCGCACGGCCTGATGAGCATTGGGGAAGGACCGTGGAGATGGGAGGAGTTCGCATCTTCCTTTAGGGGAGAGCCAGATGAGCACAAGCGAGCAGGAAGTCCGAGGCCAGATCGCCGAGATGCGAGAGGCGCTTCGCTCGGCTCGTGTATCGGCAAAGATCGGACGAATCGTCGGCTTACTCGGCGTGCTGGTCGGCCTGGGGATTGTGGCACTCTACGTGTGGATGTTCTTCCAGCTCGGGAAGAATGTGGCCCAGCCGACGGAACTGCGCGCGGAGCTGGACAAGCGTGTGGAGGGACTGCAACTCCAGGACAACCTCACGCGGATCATGCATGACTCGGCGCCGGCCTACCTTCAGGAAGGTCGCGCGCTGCTGGATGAGATGGACCTGACGGGCATCGCCCGTAGCGAATGGGATCTGGCATGGGCGGAGCTCGAACCGGTCGCGCGGCGCGAACTCGACCGCGTGATGCCGCAGATCCAGGAACTCCTGGCCGCGCAGAGGGACGAGACGCTGCTCGAGTTGCAGGAGATGCTCAGGAACAAGTTCGCTGACCGGCTGACCCTGATCGTCCAGAGCCAGGAGGAGCGGATCGGACGCGACCTGGACCTGAACGAGGAGACACTCGCACAGCTCGTGGTGAACCTGCAGGACGCCTGCCTGCTGGCCATGCAGAAGGTCGTCCAGACGCGTGTGGGGGACGTCCGCGGCGTGCTGGAGACGGTCGCCAAAGACGTGGCGTACCTACCGGCCCTGCCCCAGTCCGCGCGCGGCGACATCGTGAACGAGATGATGCTGGTCCTCACCGCCATCGTCCGGGAGCAGCTCCCCACGTACGACGACGTCGACCTCACCGCAGCGGCGCTCACAAGCGACTCGGAGCCGAAGACGCGCGAGGAACTCGAGGCCAACGCCGTCGAGCAGGCCGCCGAGGCAAGACGCCGCGTGGAGCAGGAAATGCGCAGACGGGCTGCTGCCGCCGCTGACGCCAACAGGGAGGCCGGCAATGAGTGACAACACGCCGCAGGAAGAGGTCCGCAGCATCCCCCAGGAGGTCGCAGACGACCTCGACGGGCTGGCCGCCGACGTGCATGCCATGAGCAGCCGCGCAGCACGCTCGTGGAAGATCACGGCCATCGTGTGGGTCATCCTCCTGACCGTGATCGCCAGCTACCTCTACATCCTTGTGTATCGGCCGCTGAAGAACCTCCTGACCCCGGAGACCATCGTGCAGATGGGCTTCACGGCCCTCGACTCGGCTCTGCAATCGCAGGGCGCACCCAGCCTGCAGAACCCGAAGCAGGTCGCGGACTGGGCCTCGCTGCAGGCCCGCGACGCCGCGCCGGTTCTGGTGCGCGATCTCGTGAGGCCACAACTCCAGCAGTTGATCGACGACCTCCCGCGGCATCGCATGCAGCTGACCGAGAGGTTCCGCACGGAAGGACCCGGGTGGATCAACGACGGCGTCCGGTACCTGAGGACCGACCTGGTGCCGAAAGGCCGCAAGGAGCTGCTGACCCTCGTCAACCAGAAGGCGGACGAGCTGCTTGCTCAGTTCGGCGGGCAGATCGAGGACGTCGTCGCACAGGTGATCGCCGAGACCGATCAACTGGTCACCGGCGCCGACCTGCGTGACCAGACTGCCCTCAAGGCGCGCATCGAAGCCGCCTTCGAGGAGGCTATGGGGCCGGTGCTCGACGAGGTCCTGACCGGACTCGACGAGAAGGTGTTCGCCGTCGGCGAGTTGATCGAGGAACTCGTCCAGAAGTACAGAGACGGGAACCTGACACACCAGGAGACTCTGGAGGTCCGGCTCATCCAGTTGACCCTCGCGCTGTTCGAGGGCGCACTGGACGAGATACCCACCGAGTCCAGCGAACTGCTGCAACTCAGGGAAGCCCTCCAGGACGCGGGTGTGCCGATGCTTGAGTGAGGATTCGTCCTCACACAACATGCCGGCCAGAGCACCACAGGCGTTGAAGTGGCAGGGCCGATCCGGCGGGGCAGTCCCCCGGATCGGCCCTTCTCTTTGGCCGCCCCCCTCAGCCCGCCGCACGGCGGCCCAACAGCCGGTCATACACGGCCGTCAACCTCTCCACCGCCTCGCGCACCGTCGGCTCCTGCCGCGCGCGCGCCTGTGCCTGCCGCCCGATCCGGTCCAGATCATCCCGTTCCCGCGCCGCCCGCAACAGCAGACGCGCCCACGCCTCCCCGTTGCCCGGCGGCAGCAGGAACCCGTCGACGCCGTGCCGGACGAACTCCTCCATCCCGCAGCACAGGCTGACAGCCGTCGCACGTGCGGCGGCCCGGGCCTCGAGCAGCACGTACGGCCCCCCCTCGAACCAGGACGGCATCGCCACCAGGTCGCTGGCTGCGTAGTAGAGACCCGGCCCGGCAGTCCATCCCTCGAGCGCGACGACCCCCTCCAGCCCCGCCGACCGGATGCGGGCCTGGAGCTGCGGCCGGGTCGGGCCGTCGCCGACCATCAGCACCCGCAGGGCGGCGCCCTGCCGCCTCGCCAGGGCCGTCGCCTCGATCAGCACCTCCTGGCCCTTCTGACGGCAGAACCTGCCCATCTGCAGCACGATGGTCTCGTCGCCTGCGAGGCCCAGTTCCCGGCGGGCGGCCCGCCGGTCCGGCAGGCCGGTCGCCTCCGCATCCTGCCCGTTCGGGATCACCGTCAGCTTCTGCGCAGGCAGCAGACGCCGGCGCAGCACCAGATTCTCCTGGTAGCGGCTCAGGAGCACCATGTGGTCGGTCCAGCGGGCGGCCCGCCGCTCCAGGAACAGGTAGAGCCGCTCGGAGACAGGCGCCACCCCGCGGTCGAACGGCGGCACGTGCGGCGTGTGCACCGTCGCGGCGCCCGTCAGCCGCCCCGCCAGGCGGCCCAGGAAGCCCGCCTTGGCCGAATGGGTGTGGACGATGGCGTACCGTTCGCGCCTGCACAGGGCCAGCAGCGCGCGGAACGCACGCACGTCGCTCACCGGCGCGATCCGCTTACGCATCGGCACCTCGTGCACCGGCCGGCCGGCGTTCCGCCATGGCCGCAGGCAATCGGATGCGCCGGAGATCGGCCCGGGCGGCGCCGCCACGTGCACCTCATAGCGGTCCGCAGGCAAGCCGCCCACAAGATCGCGGAGATGCCGCTCGACTCCGCCCGCCAGGGCCTCGGTCAGAAGCAGGACCCGGGGCCGGCCGTGGACCTCAGGCGACGGCATCCGGTGCTCCTTCCTCCGCCGCCCGGCGGCGCCAACCCCGGTCTCTGACCCACTCGATCAGGTAGCCCAGCTCGGGGAACCCCAGGACCTTCAGCAGCACGCCCATCACGAAGAGCCCCGCCCCCGTCGACACCCCGCAGTGCAGCAGCAGGGCCGCCGCGTAATGGAGCGTGCGCGGCGGCGTGCGCTCCACCATGCCGGTGCCCAGCGACACCACCTGCGCCCTGTACTGCTCATACGGCAGCCACCGCTGCATCCCCTGCAGCGTGCCCCACACGGCAGCGCCGACCAGTGCGCTCAGAACCGCCAGCCGCAGGGCGAAGACAACGCCTTCCCGCAGGGGCAGCACCGGCGCATGGCGTCGCAGAAGCAGGAGCAGTGCGGCGTTCTTGACCGCCCGGCTGATCGGGTAACTGAGGGCCACCCAGACGAACACCTGCAGGGGCTCCTCCATCCCCAGCACGTAGATCGGCACGACCATCAAGCCGACCTGCACGAATGCCCCCGCGATGCCCAGCAGCGTCGGCGCCCACATCCGCTGCAGGCTGAAGAACCCCTGCATGATCACGCGCTCGGCCGCGTAGACCACCAGCCCCAGCGAGAGCAGCCGCAGTGCCAGCGCGGTGTACCGCAGGTGCTCGGCGGCCCGGTCGCCGCGGTCGAACACCAACCGGCACACCGGATCGGCCAGCACGAACGTCATCACCGTCAGCGGCACGAACGCCAGGGCCAGCATACGCAGCGACCGGGTCAACACGTCGCCCAGCGTGGCCCGGTCCTTCCGCCCGGCCAGGTCGCACAGGTACGGCAGCATGGCCACCGAGAGCGCCAGGGCCACGAGTTCGGTCGGGAAGTTGACGAGCTTGCGCGCCGCCTCCATGTCCGTGAACATGCCCTCGTGCGTGAACGACTGGAAATGAACGGTCACGGCGTTCCGGTAGCAGGCGAAGAACGCCCCGACGACCAGGGGCGCGGCCAGCGCACCGAATCGCGCCATCGCCCCCGTGCGCCGGCGGCTGCGCGCCCACAGCGACAGGGAGTAGAGCAGCACGGCCGCCAGCATGATCGTCATCAGCACCAGATCCCGGTACTGCGACCCGGCCATCAGGGCGCCGGCCCCCCAGAGCGCCGCGCCCGTGCCGACCAGCAAGCCCGCCCCCCATGCCAGTTCGATCCCGACCCGCCGCGAACTCATCGCCCCGCCGGCCGGACGCAGGCGCCGCAGGCGCGCCCCCAGGCCGAACGCGCCGATCACCGCCATGGCCGCCGAACCGACGACGAACCCGGCGATCGCCGCCCGGATGCCCCACGCACCCACCCCCACGGCGAATACGGCCACCCAGAGCAGCTTCTGCGCCGCCTCGGCGGCCGCCGGCCACGCGAAGACCTTGTCGCTGTGCAGAAGGGAGCGGAAGAGCAGGAAGACCACCATCAGCACCACGCCCGGCACCAGCAGGCGCAGCATCCGCACGCCCATCTGCGCCGCCTCGGGCTCGAACCCCCGCACGAGCATGCCCGTGACCGGCCCCGCATACGCGTATACCAGGGCCGCCATCGCGCCGCACCCCAGAAGGACCACCCAGAGGACGCTCCGGGCGAATGCCCAGGCCGCCTCCTCCCCCCGCTGCAGCCGCTCCTGGGTGAACACGGGGATGAAGGCGGGCACGAGCACACCCATGGCCGGCCCGAAGATCAGGCCGTAAACGACCGCCTGAGTGGCGAAAAAGTAGGCGTCCGACGTGGCCCCCGAGCCGAAATGGCGCACCACCAGGGCCGTGATGATGTAGCCGCCGAACTTCCAGAACACCCAGAAGAACAGCACCACAAACATGGCGCGCACAATGCGGTAGGCGATGCTTCGAGGCGACCGTTCGGGAGCGGCGGCGGACTCGGGATGGGATGCCTGCATGGCAGCCTGCGGATCCAGTGGGGGTACGGGTCAAACATTCCCAGAAACCAGACGCCTCATTGTACCGGATGGGAAGGGCGCGGCTCCGGTCACTCGGCCGCCGGCGCCGCCGGTGCCTCGAACGGCTCCGGCAGGGGCTCGCGCGGCCGCGTGCGGCTGCGGACGAGCATGATGGCACCGAAGGCCGCCAGCGCCAGCGACATCACCTGGAAACCGGTCAGGCCGCCGAAGCTCTCCAGCGGCGCGTGATCGGCGCGGAAGAACTCGTTGACGAACCGCCCGCAGCCGTAGAGCACCGCGTAGAGCCACGCCACGTCTCCGTCGCGGCGGCGCCGCGTCAGCACGAAGCTGAGCACGGCGAAGAACGCCAACTCATACGCCACCTCATAGAGCTGGGTCGGGTGCAGGCGCGGGCACTCGGCCGGCACGGCGATCCCCTGCGCCTGGTAGGCCACGCTCTCGGGCGGGAACCGCACGCCGACCCACGACTCGGTCGGCCGGCCCGCGCAGCAGCCGTTCAGGAAGCATCCCACCCGCCCGAACGCATGCCCCAGCGGCACAAGGGACGCGCCCACGTCCAGCGTGCGCAGGAGCGGCAGCCGGCGTCGCCGGACCGTCAGCAGCAGGCCGACCGCCCCCCCGATGAGCCCGCCGTAGAACGTCAGCCCGCCCAGGTCCAGCCGGACGATGAGGATCGGGTTGTCCGCGTAGTGCTCCCAGTGGTGGATCACGAAGAAGACGCGCGCCCCGATGATGCCGCCCATCAGCGCGAAGACGGCGGCATCGAACATCGCCGTCGGGTCCAGCCCCATCCGCCGGGAACGCCCGCGCAGCAGCCACAGGCACAGGAGGAAGCCGCAAACGATCATGACGCCGTAGGAGGCCACGCGGAAGTGACCGCCCCACGGCAGCGGGATCTCCAGCAGGTAGGGATGCATGCGCGGCCCCTAAGAAGAGAGCGGATCGGCAGGCGTGTCGTCTGCCATCGGCATGTTGTCGATCAGGCGCGTGCCGCCCACCCGCACGGCCAGCACGGCGACGTCGTCCCTGGTCACGGTGCGGACGGGTTCCAGCGTGTCGGCGTTGACGATGTCGGCGTAATCCGTCCGCGCCAGCGGCTGCTCGTCCAGCACCTCGCGCATCGCCGCGCGCAGCGCGTCGGCATCCGTCTCACCCGACTCGAAGAGGCCGCGCGCGCGACGCAGCGCGTGCACCAGGCACAGGGCCTGCGTCCGCTCTTCCGCGCTCAGGTACACGTTTCGCGAACTCATCGCCAGGCCGTCCGACTCCCGCACCGTGGGGAGGATGCGGATCTCGGACGGCAGGTTCAGGTCACGGACCATGCGCCGGACGACGACGGTCTGCTGGAAGTCTTTGCGGCCGAAGTAGGCGCGGTCGGCCGGCGCGATGTTCAGGAGCTTGCAGACCACTGTGAGCACTCCGCGGAAATGCGTCGGGCGCGAGCGGCCCTCCAGAACGCCGGTCAGGCGTTCCTGCATCACGTACGTGGCGTAGCCGTCGGGGTACATGGCCCGGTCGGACGGGCAGAAGACGACGTCGGCGCCGGCCCGCGCGGCCGAGGCGCAGTCACCGTCCAGCGACCGGGGATAGCTGGCCAGGTCCTCGCCGGGCGCGAACTGCGTGGGGTTGACGAAGATGCTCACGACGGTGCGGTCGCATTCCGCGGCCGAGGCGCGGATCAGGCTCAGGTGCCCCTCGTGCAGCGCGCCCATGGTGGGCACGAGGCCGACGGACAGCCCGTCGGCATGCCAGCCGCGCACGACGCGCCGCATCTCGTCGGGGTCCGCAATCTTCTCCAGCGCCATGGGCGTCCTCGTCCCGGGGGGAAGACAGCTATTGTAGGAGACCCCGCCTCCCCCTTCAACGCCGCAGGGCGACGTGTTCTGGCAACAGAGCTCCGGCCGCGCCGCATGTGCCTGTCTCTGTCTCTACTCCACCCCGCCGTGCTCGCGCAGCAGGTCGGCAATATCATCGTGTCCGGCGCGGACGGCCAGGCCGGTGGGCGTACGGCCCTGAAGGTCGGTGGCGTTCACGTCCGCACCGGCCTTGAGCAGCGCCTCGACCACGGCGCGATGCCCGCCCTCCGCGGCCAGGTGCAGAGGCGTGCGACCGGCGTCGTCTCTGACGTGGGCGTCTGCCTTCGCCTGAAGCAACACCAGAACGACATCCGTGTGGCCACGCTCGGCGGCCAGGTGAAGCGCCGTGCCGCCGAGCTCATCCTTGACGTCTGCGGCAACTCCTTTGGCCAGGAGTTGCCGCCCCCCCCGGAAGGTTGCCCGAACCCGCGTTTTGATGGAGCGTCGGGGCGGCACTCTCGCCCTCCAGGAATGCGAATTCGTGGTTGATGCGATAGTGCATCCCGAGAACCTTGTCGGTCACCACCGTTCCTTCCGGGAACGACAAAGTGAAAACGTCCTCTGGAATTGGCTCGTTTACGGTTACCTCGGTCAGCCGAATATCGGCGCCGTTGCCATAGGTGACATGTGCGGGCATCCAGAGGCCAGTTCCAACTTGCTTTAGCTCCAGGACTTTGTATGAGTGTCCGTCGACGATATCCCCAGTAGCGAAGTCGCGGACTTCGCGCTTCACGCACGCAAATCCCCGACCGGGATCGAGCCATAGCTTCACAGGATAGCCAGGGAAGTCAGCATCCGGATTGCGACTCACCCGCCCTTCCAGCACATAACATGTTCGCCCGTCGACCGTGTCGGTGCCGGCGAGTCTCAGCCAGTCGTGCGCTATCACGGTTTCCCACGTCTCTTGGTAGCAGTAAAGAGCAAAATCCGAAACTACCTCGTTTGTGACAAACGCTCGGAAGTCAACGCCTGGGCTGATCCAACCATTAGGGTGCCCACGTTCCCGAACCTGCAGACTCGTGCTGACTGAACCGTTAAATGCCCATGCTCGCCTCTCCGGCAGGTCACCTTCTTCCTGGCGTGTCTCCAGCAGACGCTTGTCCGACGTATAAGGATTGCGCGCGGATGGTTCGGCATCCCTGCTCCAGGCCCAGGTGTAGGCCCCCGCCGGGACGCCCTGCCAGTGGATATGGACGTAGCCTTCGGGATCTCTCTCCACGGTCCGGACTTTGTCGAGATCGCTGTAGCTTACCGTGTAGGCTGCTCGAATGGAGTGCAATGAAGATCGCGCTGACAATACACCCTCTGCTACATCGTCGAATGTGCTCCGGGTCTGCCCAAGCCCGGACGCGGCGGGCTGCAGTACAACCGCCGCTCCCACCGTCAACCCGACGCCCACTATCCCGATGGCGGCCACCCTCGTGAAGCTCAGGGCAGAGAGCACGGAACCGCCCCCGGGCCCCTTGTTCGCCGCCGCTCCGCCGAGGCCCGCCAGCACGGCCGCCGCGAACGTGCTGCCCGGGGCCGTGGTGGAGAGCGTTTCGTCCACCACCGATGCCAGCCTGGCCCTGACCATGCCGCGGGCGCGCATGAGCCGGCTCTTCACGGCGGCACGCGAGATCCCCATGGTCTGCGCCACCCGGCGGACGGAGTGACGTTCGCGATAGTAGAGGATCAGGGGGACCCGGCACGTCTCGGGTATCTGGCGCACGGCGTCCCACACGAGGCGCTCGTGCTCCCTCGCCGCCGCCTCTTCGTCCGGCCCGGGGAGCCGAGACTCGACGGCGCGCGCCTGCTCGAGGGACGCCGCCCCGGCGACGGGGTCACACTGCCGGCGCCGTATGTGGTCGGTGGCCAGGTTGCGTGCGATGGTGCAGAGCCAGGCACGGAGCGCGCCGGGTTCGCGTACCGAGCCGAGCCGCTGCCAGGCCCTCAGGAAGGTCTCCTGCGCCAGGTCCTCGCTCGCGGCCAGGTCGCCGGTGCCGCTGTAGATGATCGCGCATATGAGCGACTGGTAACGCCGCACGATCCGCCCGAACGCCTCGTGATCGCCCTTCAGGGACGCCTTCAGCAGCTTCGCATCGCCCGCCATTGTCGTCTGCTCCTGCCCCGAACGCGGCGGCTCCGGCCGCCTTCATCATACAAGACGTCTGCTGCAGCGGAACGGTTAGATAAAAAAAGGGCGCTTTTGGGCTCCGACCGGTGCCGCAGCGGGGTGCCCGCCGCCGGTGGCCGTGGTATAATGAAGGGTTTGGGGAACCCTCCCTGGCCCGTTCCGAGAGAAGACCGACGCGCGATGGATGATCGTGGCTACATACGCGCCCGCGGCGTGCGGGTGCATAACCTGAAGGACATCGACGTGGACGTGCCGAAGGGGCGCTACGTCGCCGTGACGGGCGTGAGCGGCAGCGGCAAGTCCAGCCTGGCGCTGGACACGCTCTACGCCGAGGGGCAGCGGCGCTACGTGGAGTCCTTCAGCGCCTACGCCCGGCAGTTCCTCGAGCGCATGGACAAGCCGGACGTCGACAAGGTCGAGAACATCCCCCCCGCCATTGCGATCGAACAGAAGAACCCCGTCAAGAACCGCCGCTCGACCGTGGGCACCGCCACGGAGCTGAACGATTACCTGCGCCTGCTCTGGGCCCGCGTCGGCCACGTCTTCTGCCCAAAGTGCGGGCAGGAGATCCAGGCGTACCCTGTCGCACGGGTCGTGGACGAGGCGGCCTCCCTGCCCGCCGGCACGCGGTTCCTCGTCGCCTTCCCCCTGGCCCTGTCCGAGCGCATGGGCGCCGAGGAGCAGGTGGCGCGCATCCGGGAGATGGGGTTCGTGCGCCTGCGGCTCGACGGCCGGGTGGTCGACATCGCGGCCGAGTCCCCGCCGGACCTGGGCACCGAGGCCGAGGTCGTCGTGGACCGGCTGGTGGCCTCGCCCGACGCCGCCGGGCTGCGCGAGCGCCTGGCGGAGGCCGTCGAGACCTGCTACCGGTTCGGCTCCGGGCGCTGCCGCCTGCACGTGCCGGGCGGCGAGGGCCGGGAGTTCACGAACATGCTCCGCTGCGGCGACTGCGGCGTGCAGATGCCCACGCCGAGTCCGCAGCTCTTCTCGTTCAACAGCCCGCTGGGCGCGTGCAAGGCGTGCTCCGGCTACGGGGCGACGATCGCCATCAGCCGCGACCGCGTCGTGCCGGACCCGCGGCGGACGCTTCGCGACGGCGCGGTGGCCCCCTGGATGACCGACTCCACCCGCGAATGCCTGGATCAGCTCCTGGAGGGCGCCCCCCGCGCGGGCATCCCCCTGGACGTGCCCTGGCAGGACCTGGAGGAGTGGCAGCGGGAGGCGGTCTTCGCGGGCACCGACGACTTCTACGGTGTGATGGACTTCTTCGACTGGATGGAGACGAGGAAGTACAGGCTGCACGTGCGCGTTCTGCTGAGCCGATACCGGAGCTACGTGCCCTGCGCGGCGTGCGGCGGAACGCGCCTGCAGCCGGAGGCGCTGGCGGTGCGGGTGGGCGGGCTGAACATCGCCGAAGTCAGCGCCATGAGCGTCGAACGGGCCGAGGAGTTCTTCCGGAACGAAATCGTGCTGGCTCCGCACGAGGAGCAGGTGGGCGGCCTGCTGCTGACGGAGATACGCAGCCGCCTGGACTGCCTGGTGCGCATCGGCCTGGGCTACCTGACACTCGACCGCCACACCCGCACCCTGAGCGGCGGCGAGATGCAGCGCGTGAACCTGACCACCAGCCTGGGCTCGACCCTCGTCAACACACTCTACGTCCTCGATGAGCCCAGCATCGGCCTGCACGCCCGCGACGCGGACCGGCTGATCGGCATCCTGACCGAACTGCGCGACCGCGGCAACACCGTGATGGTCGTCGAGCACGACCGCCGCATCATCGAGGCCGCAGACCACGTGATCGACGTCGGCCCGGGCGCCGGAGACCGGGGCGGCGAGGTGGTCTACACCGGGCCACTGCAGGGCCTGGCGGGCTGCGAGGCGTCCGTGACCGGTGCCTACCTGCGGGAGGAGCTGTCCATCCCTGTGCCCGCCCGGCGCCGCCGGCCGGGCCGCGAGCGGCTGCGGCTGAAGGGCGCCCGCGAACACAACCTGAAGGACCTCACCGTGGAGTTCCCGCTGGGCCTTCTTCTGTGCGTCACCGGCGTCAGCGGCAGCGGCAAGAGCAGCCTCGTCCGCGACACGCTCTACGGCGCGATCAAACGGCTCAAACCCGGGGGCTACGCCGAGACCGTCGGAGAGCATGACCGCCTGGACGGCGCCGATCTGGTGGACGATGCCATCCTGGTCGACCAGAGCCCCATCGGGGCCACGCCACGATCCAACCCCGCGACCTACATCAAGGCGTTCGACCACATCCGGCAGCTCTTCGCGGCCACACGGGACGCACGCATCCGGAACCTGGGCCCGGGCGCGTTCTCCTTCAACACCCCCGGCGGCCGCTGCGAAGCCTGCGAAGGCGCCGGCAGCATCCGCGTGGACATGCAGTTCCTGGCCGACGTCTACGTGCCGTGCGACCGCTGCGAGGGGCGGCGCTTCCACAAGGACATCCTGGCGGTGGAGTACCGCGGCCGATCCATCCACGACGTGCTCCAGATGACGGCCAATCAGGCTCTGGCGTTCTTCAAGGAGCACCGGCAGCTCACGGCGCGCCTGCGCCGCCTCTGCGACACCGGGCTGGGCTACATCCGGCTCGGTCAGCCGGCCACGACGCTCTCCGGCGGCGAGGCCCAGCGACTCAAGCTGGCCGCGCACATGGCCGCAGGAACGAAGGACCGCTACCTCTTCCTGTTCGACGAACCCACCGTCGGGCTGCACCCCGACGACATCCGGAAGCTGCTCTCCTGCTTCCTGGCTCTGGTCGACGCCGGCCATTCGGTTCTGGTCGTGGAGCACAACCTGGACGTGATCAAGTACGCCGACTACGTCATCGACCTGGGCCCGGAGCCGGGCGCACAGGGGGGGGAGGTGGTCGTGGCCGGCACGCCCGAGCAGGTCGCCGCCTGCCCGAAGAGCCACACGGGCCGCTTCCTGCGCGCGGTCCTTCGCCCCGGTCCGAAGCGGACCGGCCGCTGAGCGCCGCCCCGCCCGAGTGGGATGCGACGGTTGCGCCGGGCCTCGGCTTTGCCGCATACTGCGGGTCTACATTCGCGGGAGAACACGCCGTGACCAAGAAGGCCGTCATCCTGGCGCGCGGGCTCGGCACGCGCATGCAGAAGGCGCAGGACGGAGTCGAACTGGACGTCGAGCGCGCCGCCCTGGCCCGGAAGGGCCTGAAAGTCCTCATGTCGCTGCACGGGCGGCCGATGGTCGACTACGCCGTCGACCGGCTCGTCCGGGCGGGCGTCGACCGCATCTGCCTGGTCATCGCGCCCGAGGCGGACCAGATGCGCGCGCACGCCGACCGCCTCTCCCGGCAGGCGGGCATCCGCGTCGGCTGGGCGGTCCAGGACGAGCCGCGGGGGACCGCCGACGCGGTCCTGGCCGCCGAGGCGTTCGCGGGAGACGACCCCTTCGTGGTCTGCAACGGCGACAACCTGTACCCTCCGGACACCATGGCGCGCCTGGTCGCCCTCGACGGAGACGAGTGCTGCGTGGCGGCCTTCGAGCGCGAGGCGCTCCACCGCAAGGGCAACATCGCTCCGGAACGGCTCAGGAGCATGGCCGTCGTGCAGGCCACGCCGGACGGGCGGCTTCTGCGCATCGTGGAGAAGCCCCCTGACCCGGAACGCTATGCCGTCGACGGCCAGGTCTGGGCGAACATGAACCTCTACCGATTCACGCCGGCCGTCTTCGACGCCTGCCGCAGCATCGAGCCGCACCCGGAACGCAAGGAGTACGAGCTGACCGCAGCGGTGGAACGGCTCCGCGCGGCTGCGCCCCAGGCGTTCCGCGTCCTGTTCAGCGACGGAGGCGTGCTGGACCTGACCAGCCGCGGCGACATCGCTGCGGTGGAACACGCCCTGGCGCAAGAGCGACTCAGCTTCTGAAGGCCGTTCGACACGGGCAAGGCGATGAAAGGCGACCTGCACATCCACACGAGCGTCAGCGACGGCTGCGTGTCGCCGCAGGAACTCGTTCGGGCCGCTGCGGAGAGCGGACTGAGCTTCTTCGCCGTCACCGACCACAACACGGTGGACGGTATCGCGCAGGTGGAGGCGGGCCTGTCGGACGATGCCGGGTCCTTCGTCCGAGGCGTGGAACTCAGCGCCCAGCCTCCGGAAGGCCCGGAGATCCACGTGCTCGGATACGGCGTCGATCCGGACAACGCCTCTCTGCTCGCCTTCTGCAGGGACATCATCCAGCGGAAGATCGAGCAACTGCGTGAGATCGTCTATCGGCTCCGCCGCGACGGAGTCGACGCGGCCGGCATCGCCGCACCGGATGAGGGCGCCAAGCACTACCCCGGGCGTCCGGCCGTGGCCCGGCAACTGGTCCGGGCGGGTGTTGTCGACTCGTTCAGCCAGGCGTTCTGGAAGTTCCTGGGCGAGACGGCCCCCACCTACGTCCCCATGCGGATGCTCGAGCCGCAGTCCTGTGTCGAGATCATCCACGAAGCCGGCGGCCTGGCCGTGCTCGCCCACCCCTCGATCGAGATCATCGACGGCTGGATCGCCGCCCTGAGCGATGCCGGCCTGGACGGCGTCGAGGCGTACCGCCCCAGCCTGAACGGGAACGCTCAGCTCTACGTGGAGAAGGCGGCCGAGCACTTCAGACTGCTGACGACCGGCGGTTCGGACTGGCACGGCCGCCCCAGCGAACGCCCGCTGGGCCAGTTCACCGTGACCGCCCGGCAACTGGACGACTTCTTCGCCGCCCTCGGCGACGGACGCCGACCGGGTTGACGGCCTCGCGCCCGGCGAGGTACAATAGCAGTACTGGAGGACGGGCCGAGATTGGGAGCGAGACCATGGCAAGGATGATGGTGTACGCCGGGCTGCTGCTCGCCGCGTGGGCGGCGACGGGGCGTGCCGACACGGTGGTCCTGACGAACGGAGCGCGCCTGACCGGCACGGTGACGCCCGCACGGAACGGCGTGTCGATCCAGTCCCGTAGCGGAACGTTGACCCTCCCGTCCTGGCGGATCGTGCAGGTGATCCCGGGCCCCGACGCTGCGCCCTCGGGCCGCGCACCGGAGGCCGGCACGCCGGACCAGGCCCCGGCGCCCTCGGGCCGACCGGGCCCGGCCCGTGCGCCCGTCGTAGCCGAGGCCATGGCCCGTCGCATCACGGTCGACTTCAGCGGGGCATCCGTCTACGAGGTCCTGGACTACATCCGCGCGGAGACGGGCGTGAACATGGCGCTCGCACCCGAAGTGCGCACAACGCAGGCGCCCGTGGACCTGAGCGTGCGCGACGTGCCCCTGCGGAACGTGCTGGACGTGGTCCTCGAGCCGACCGACCTCGGCTACACCGTCCGCCCGGGCGAGATCCTCTTCGTGGGCGCGCACGCGAAGCAGGAACTGGTCACGCGCATCTACCCGATCGGCGACCTGCTCGTAAGCGTCGAGGATCGCGGCGGCGATGAGGGCTCCGGGACGAGCAGCACCGGGAGCAGGTCGCGCACCGCAAGGAATCCGCAATACGCATCGTCCCGACGGGGCGCCCGTGCGACCTCCTCGGGCGGCAGCGCCAACGGCGACGACTCGGACGGCTGGACCCCGCGGACGGCGAGGGCCGAGAATCTCATCCTGCTCATCAAGAGTTCGTGCGGCCACGGAACCTGGGAAGACCCCTACTCCTCGGGCCTGATCGATGCCGCCGGCGAGACCTCGCAGGGCGGCTTCGCCGGAGCGGGCTTCTGAATCCGCCTCACCTCGCCACCGCAGGCGCCGTTGCGCGAGACGGCAGTACCCTGCCTGCATGCCATCACCCGGGAAGGAGTCCGTGTTGCCAGGCCGCGCCCCACACTGCCGGTCCACGCACGCCGCCATCTGGGCGCTGCTGACCGACGGGCTGCCCGCCGTGCTGACCTCCCACGCCCGTCTCGACGGCGACGCCGTCGGCTCGACCCTCGCGCTCTGGCACGCCCTGCGGAACGCCGGCGTGGAGGCGCATGTGTTCTTCGAGCCCCCCACGCCTGCCGTGTTCGACTGCCTGCCGGGCATGGAGATGCGGGCCTCGGACGTCTCGCAGTTGCCGCCGGCCCACCACCTCGTGGTGATCGACTGCAGCTCACTGGACCGAGCGGGCGAGCGGATCGCGCGCCTGCCGGGCCGGGCACAGACCGTCAACATCGACCATCACGCCAGCAACACCCGCTTCGGCGACCTGAACTGCGTGGCCCCGACGGCCAGTTCCTCCGGCGAGATGGTCTACGCCCTGCTGGCCGCCAACGGCGTGGCCCTGACCGCCGCCATCGCCGAATGCCTCTTCGCGGCCATCCTGACGGACACCGGCCGGTTCAGCCATCAGGACACGACGCCGGAGGCGCTGGAGGCGTGCGCGGAGTGCATCCGGGCGGGAGCGGCCCCCGACGAAGTGGCGCGGCAGGTCTTCCCGTCGCCCTCGCGCGCCCAGGTGGAACTGCGCAACATGGCGATGGGCACGCTCCGCTTCCATGCCGACGGGCGCATCGCCAGCATGGCCGTGACCGCCGAGATGTTCGGGCGCACGGGGCTGGCCCCGGTCGACACGGAGGGCTTCGTGGAGGCCCTCATCGGCATCCGGGGCGTCTCGGCGGCCGTGCTGCTGAAGGAGATGCCCGGCGACGGCTGCGTCAAGGTGAGCATGCGCAGCAGGGACCCGGTCGACGCCTGCGCCGTCGCCGCCCTCTACGGCGGCGGAGGGCACAGGTACGCAGCGGGCTGCGAGATCGCCCAACCGACCGACGACGTCCGCCGCATGATCGTGGACCAACTGCGCAGGCACTTGCGCGCAACCAGTGCCGGGTGATATCGTCGGCGTATCGGACACCGCGTGAAACGCCGCCAATCGATTTTTCCCATAGAGACCACCATGGAGAGCCTTCTGGAATCAGTGCACTCGCCGGACGACCTGCGCACCTTGAGCACATCGCAACTGGAGGATCTGGCCGCCGAGGTGCGCCGGCTCATCATCGAGGTGGTCGGGCGAAACCGAGGCCATCTGTCCAGCAACCTCGGGACCGTTGAGCTGACGCTCGCCCTGCACCGCGCGTTCGACTTCGCCCGGGACCGCCTGGTCTGGGACTGCGGGCACCAGACCTACGCACACAAGATCCTCACCGGGCGGCGGGAGCGCTTCGCGACGCTGCGTCAGGAAGGCGGCGTGAGCGGATACGCCGACCCCCGCGAGAGCGCCTACGACACGTTCCATTTCGGCCACACGGCCACGAGCGTCAGCGCCGCCCTGGGGATGGCCTGCGCCGACAAGACGCTCGGCAACGACCGCCGCACCGTGGCCGTCATCGGCGACGGCGCCATGGCCAGCGGAATGGCCTTCGAGGCGCTCAACCACGCCGGCGAAACCGGCGCCGACCTGCTGGTCGTGCTGAACGACAACACCATGAGCATCTCGCGCTCGGTCGGCGCGATCGCCCGCTACCTGAGCAGGCTCCGCTCCAGTGCGCCCTACAAGGAGATCAAGCAGGACGTTCACGACCTGCTGAACCTGGTGCCTGCGGTGGGGCGGCGCTTCGACGCCCTCCTGTCCATGGCCGGGGAAGGCCTCCAGTCCGCCCTGACGCCCGGCGGGCTGTTCGTCGAACTGGGCTTCCACTACTACGGCCCCGTGAACGGACACAGCATCGGCGACCTGGTCAAGACCTTCGAGCACATCCGCCGCCTCCGGGGCCCCGTGCTCCTGCACGTCCTGACCGAAAAGGGCCACGGCTTCGAGCCCGCGCGCGCCAACCCCACCCGCTTCCACAGCAGCGGCCGATTCGAACTCGCCGACGGCACCCTGTGCAGCGAGGAACCCTCCAACGGGACAAGCTACTCCCAGATCGTCGGCGACACCCTCTGCCGGATGGCGCGGGAGGATCCGCGCATCGCCGCCATCACGGCCGCCATGCCCGACGGAACGGGGCTCAGCGGGTTCGCACGCGAGTTCCCCGACCGCTTCTACGACGTCGGCATCTGCGAACAGCACGCCGTCGGCCTGGCCGGAGGACTCGTCCGGGCCGGCATGCGGCCGGCGTTCGCCGTCTACTCCACCTTCCTGCAGCGCGCCTACGACCAGCTCTTCCACGACATCGCGCTCCAGGCGGCCCCGGCCGTCTTCTGCATCGACCGCGCCGGCGTGGTCGGCTGCGACGGACCCACGCACCATGGTCTGAACGACATCGCCTACTGCCGGGCCATGAACGGCCTCGTCGTCATGGCTCCGAAGAACGCCGCCGAGCTGCGGCGCATGCTGGCACTCGCCATGGCCGGAGAGACCCCAGCGGCCGTCCGCTACCCTCGCGAGCCCATCGCCGACGAGGACGCCGCGTCAGAGGCCGCTGACTTCGAGGTCGGCCGGGCCGAGGTCTGCCGCCGCGGCGCCGACGCCGCCATCGTGGCCTACGGCGCCCTGGTACCGAGGGCGCTGGAGGCCGCGCAGATACTCTGCGAGGCCGACGGCATCGAGACCACCGTCATCAACGCCCGTTTCGCCCAGCCGCTGGACCTGGACACCATCGTGCCGGCCGTCGAAGGGCACGCGGCCGTGCTTCTGGCCGAGGACCATTCCGTCGCGGGCGGGTTCGGCTCGGCCGTGCTCGAGGCTCTGGCCGAACGGGGCGTCGCTGCGGGCCACGTCCGACAGGCCGCCGTGCCCCTGGCCCCCGTGGCGGCCGCTCCGCGCGAACGACAACTGGCGCTGCTGGAACTGGACGGCCAGGGGCTGGCCGCCCGCCTGCGACGACTGCTCGGGCAGGCCTGACCCGCCGGCAGGAACCGCCCCGCCGCAAGACCGCACAGGAGCCTTCGATGAGTGACCATGCCGGCCCCGTCCGCGTTCGCCTGGCCCCCTCCCCGACCGGCGCCCCGCACGTCGGGACGGCCTACATCGGGCTGTTCGACCACGTCTTCGCCCGCCACGCGGGCGGCACCTTCGTGCTGCGCATCGAGGATACCGACCGGGAGCGTTCGACCGCCGAGAGCGAGCAGGCCATCCTGGAGGCGCTGCGCTGGGTGGGGCTGCAGTGGGACGAGGGGCCGGACCGGGGCGGCCCATGCGGCCCGTATCGCCAGAGCGAGCGCCTGGACCTGTACGCGCGCCGGGCCGCCCAGCTGCTGGACGCCGGCGCCGCCTACCGCTGCTTCTGCACGCCGGACGAACTGGCCGCACGCCGGGAACAGCGCCGGAAACAGGGCGGCGGGGGCTTCGGCTACGACCGGCTCTGCCGCCACCTGCCGGCGGACCTCGTGGCCCGCAAGCTGGAGGCCGGAACGCCGCACGTGGTGCGCCTGAAGGTACCCACCGAGGGCGAGACGAGCTTCTGCGACATCGTGCGCGGCACGGTGACGATGGCCAACGCCGAGATCGACGACCAGGTGCTCCTCAAGAGCGACGGGTTCCCCACCTACCATCTGGCCAACGTCGTCGACGACCGGCTCATGGGCATCACGCACGTGATCCGGGCCGAAGAGTGGATCTCGTCCACGCCCAAGCACGTGCTGCTCTACCAGGCATTCGGGTGGGAGCCGCCGCAGTTCGTGCACATGCCCCTGCTGCGCAATGCCGACCGGTCCAAGATCAGCAAGCGCAAGAACCCCACGTCGCTGCTCTGGTACCGCACCGAGGGATATCTGCCCGAGGCGCTGCTGAACTTCCTCGCCCTCATGGGCTGGTCGCTGGGCGAGGAGCAGGAGGTATTCGGCCTGGATGAGATGGTGCGGTGCTTCTCGTGGGACCGCGTCAAGACGAGCGGCCCGGTCTTCGACCTGCAGAAGCTGGAGTGGCTCAACGGCGAGTACATCCGCGCCCTGTCCCCGGAGGAACTGCTCGAACGCGTGCTGCACGAACCCTACACGCGCCACGTCGATGCGCCGGCCGACTTCCTGCTGAGGATCGTCCCCCTGGTGCAGGAGCGGCTCAAGCGGCTGGCGCAGTTCGACGAATGGACCGGCTTCTTCTTCGCCCGCGAGCCCTACGACGCCGCAGACCTCATCCCACGCAAGGAGGACGCCGCCTTTGTGCGCAACGCACTGCCCGCCGCCCGGCAGGCGCTGGCCGAGCTGCCCGAGTGGACGGCCGACGCGATGGAGCAGGCCGTCCGCGCCGTGGCCGAGCAGGGCGGCTGGAAGCGCGGCTCCCTCTACATGGCCCTGCGCGTGGCCGTGACCTGCCGGAAGGTCAGCACTCCCCTGTTCGAGACCATGGAGGTGCTCGGCAAGGACGAATGCCTCGGCCGGCTGGATGACGCGCTCGCACGCGCCGATGGCCTGCCTTAGCAGCCCGTTGAAGAAGTCCTTTTGTGTGGCACAGGCGCCCTCGCCCGTGCGTTCCCGGCTGCAGTGAGGCCGTTCCAGACCTGGACCAACAGCCCAGGGGCGGCTGTTCCACACTTCTTCATCGGGCTGTCAGCGCACGGGTCGATTCCGGCGCCCCCGGGGGGATTTCGGCGGCACCGGCACGGATTGGACTCCTCGACGACGCCTTATTTAAGCACTTGCAGCCAAAGCACTTGCACCATCCCATCGCACGTATGGCCCCCCGGCGCTCCCCCGCCGTTTTGACTCCCCCGCAGCCGATGCCCTACCATGGTACCTGTGGGCACGGCGTGTGCCCCGTTCGACAGACTCGCAGCCATGGCCCGTCGGGAGCCCCGTTCTTGCGCGCAGCACTCACGAACATAGGGGTCCTCATCTGCACCATCGCCGCCGCCGGCTGCGGGCTCCTGGCCGCCCGGTTCCTGCTGGACACGCCTCTGTTCGACCACCCGATGCTGAGCAGCCGACTCGTGCTGGCGGTGCCGGCCGGCCTCGGCTGCGTGGCGGGGCTCTACGGGATCGTGGCGACGGTGCTGCTGGCCACACGCCACGCGAAGGCCGAACGGCTGGAGGCCCGCCTGCAGGCGCTTCAGACGCGCGCCGTCGAACTGGAGTCGCGCCACCGGAGCCAGCGTGCCCGGATCGACGAGCTGTCCACACTGCGCGAAGCGGCCACGATCGTCAACAACGAGAGCGAGTTCGCGATCATCGCGGAGAAGCTCCTGGAGCTGATCCACGCCCTGCTGAGGCCCTGTGAGACCGTCATCCTGCTGCGAGACGAGCGCAAGGGCCAGATGAGCCCGTTCGCGCGGTATGCGGACGGCAAGGCACACACGGGCCGGAAGGCCGCCGCCGCGCGCCTGCCGCATTTCCAGATCGCCGAGTTCGAGAGCCACAGCGTCATTGCACGCGTGCAGGCCGGCGCCCTGCACGCCGTCCTGCCGCTGAAGGTGGAAGACGAGATCCACGGCGTCCTGGTCCTCGCCTGGCGCAAGGACCCACGGGAACCGGCCCGGCAGGTGGAGGAGTTCAACCGCACCCGCCGGCCCGTCCTCATGGAGATCGCCCACCACATCAGCCTGGCCGTCAAGGCCAAGCACCTGCACACCAGGGCGGTGGTGGACGGCCTGACCAGCCTCTTCTCACGCAGCCACTTCGACGCCCAGATGCAGGCGGCCATCGAGCTGGCCGCGCGCACGCACGAGCCCTTCTCGCTGATCGTGATCGACATCGACCACTTCAAGAAGATCAACGACACGCACGGGCACGCAACCGGCGACGTCGTCCTGATGCGCGTGGCCGATCGCGTCCGTGCCGTCCTGCGCAAATACGATTCGGCCTATCGGTACGGCGGGGAGGAACTGGCGGTGCTGCTGCCGCGCACGCGCCTGAGCCAGGCGGCCGCCACGGCCGAGCGCCTGCGGGCGACGATCGAGGCGCGGCGCTTCCGCGGCGCCGCCGGTTCCCTGGTGCCCGCAACCGTCAGCCTCGGCGTGGCCCAGTACGAACCGTCGGATGACGCCGACTCGGTCTTCGCCCGCGCCGACGAATGCCTCTACCGGGCCAAGGAGTCCGGCCGCAACCGCGTGGTCTCCACCGCGGCCTGACGCCCCCCCGTCACAGCAGCAGGCCCGTCGTCTCCGGCAGGCCGAACATGCAGTTCATGTTCTGGACGGCCTGCGAAGCGGCCCCCTTCATCAGGTTGTCGATGGCGGCGGTGGCCACGACGCGGATCCCCTTGCGCGCCACGACGGCCACGTCGCAGCAGTTCGTGAACGCCACGTCCTTCGTGCGCGGCTGCTGCCCGGGCGGGCAGACGCGCACGAACGGCTCATCGGCGTAGAAGCTCTCCAGAAGCCCCTGAAGCTCGTCGTCGCCGACCGGCCGCGTCAGGCGCGCGTGCACGGTGCTCAGTATCCCGCGGTCCATCGGCACCAGATGCGCGACGAACGTCACGTTCGGCTCGCACCCGCCGGCCAGCACCAGCACGTGCTCCATCTCGGGCTCATGGCGATGGCCGGCCACGTTGTAGGCCCGCACGTCCTCGTTGCACTCGCAGAACATGCTGCCGGCCGTCGGCTTGTTCCCGCTGCCGCTGACGCCGCTGTCGGCGTCGACGATGACGTCCCTGCAGTCGACGATCTTCGCCTGGACCAGCGGCGCGAGCACCAGGGCCACGCCGGTGGGATAGCAGCCCGGGTTTGCCACGAGGTCGGCGCCGGCCACGTCGCGGCGGAACAGCTCGGGGATGCCGTAGACGGCGCGCTGGACGTTCTCGGGGTCCTCGTGCTTGCCGTACCATGCCTCGTAGAGCCCCAGGTCGGGCAGCCGGTAGTCGGCACTGAAGTCCACGCAGCGCACCCCTGCGTCCAGGTACTCGGGCACGAACTGCTGCGCCAGCCCGTGGGGCACGGTGAAGAAGGCCACGTCCGGCTTCTCCGGCACGTCGTCCACGTGCATCCCCAGCACGGGCAGGTCGCAGAGCCCGCGCAAGGACGTGAAGACCTCCGAGATGCGGGGATTCCCCTCCCGGCGCCCGCCGAGGTGCATGATCTCGGCCTCGGGATGGCGGGCCAGGATCCGGATGAGTTCCCGGCTGGTGTAAGCGGTGGCGCCGACGATGCTGATCTTCATTGGCTGATCCTCTGGCCAGGCGGCTCGCGCCGCTCACAGGCCCCCTGCCGGGGCCGGTCCGGTGGTTCCGCCGCCTCCTCCAGAAGGCGGATGATCTTCGGTCGTGCGCGGAACGTCCGCGCGAACTCCCGGGCCGCCTCCGCACACCATGCCAGAGGGCGGCCCGTCCACTGCGCCTGTATCAGCAGGTTCTTGGGGGAGACGTCGGCTTCCGTGAACCGCAGCACCTTCACACGGTAGCCGACCGCCTCCATCACGAGGCATCGCAGCCCGTCCGTCACCGCGTCCGCCAGCCGCTGCTCCAGCAGCCCGTACCGCGACATCCACGCCAGCGGATGGTCCTCCCACTGGTGCCGCAGCTCGTGCTGGCAACACGGCGCGACGAACAGCAGCGGCGCCCGGCACCGCCAGGCGATCGCCAGAACGTCGTCCGAGAGCGTGTCGCACGCGTGAAGCCCCAGCACCACGTCCCAGCTTCCCGCAGGCGACGACCAGCCGGCCAGGTCGCCCACCTCGAACGTGCATCCCTGCCAGCCAAGGCCCTCCGCAATCCGGCGGCTCTTCTCCACCAGCTCCGGTTCGGAATCGACCCCGTGAAGACGGACGCGGCGCCCGAGCAGCCGAAGCTGGTCCACAAGGAAGAGCCCCAGGTAGCTGCGCCCGCACGCCAGGTCCAGAAGCCGCACCGGGGCGCCCTCGCCGCCGCCGAGCGCGTCGAGCACGATCCGGCCGAACTGGCCGGCCTGGCGGAACTTACCCCTGCGCTTCGAACGCGGGATGCCCAGGGCGTCCATCAGCGCCCCGGCGTCGGCCGCGGCCGCGGCCGCCTCGGCCGGCGCACTCCCCCGGGCAACCGCCAGGCGACGAACGCGCACCGCGCCGCCCCGCACGTCGTAGACGACGGTCTGCCCGTCCAGCCGGCATTCCACCGTCTGCCAGCGGTCGCCGAGCCCGGCCTCGATTCGCGCGGCCAGATCGTCGCCGGCCAGGCGAGCCGCGCCGTCGGGCCCCGCCCACCCGCCGCTGCCGGTGCGCTCCAGCACGACGGCCCCCCCGCCGGCGTCGTACAGCAGGACACGCCGGCAGGAGCCGTCCGACAGGGTTGCCTTCAGACCCAGAATCGCCGCCGCCACGCCCGGCGCCCTCCCCTCACGCTCCGCCGGCGCGGTCCCGAACACGACACAGCACACCGATTGCGGGGGTTCGGGTACGAGAAGCCGGCATCCCACCCATTATAGACGCCGCGGCCAACGGCGCAACCGCCCGGGAGTCGAGACGGTGCGGGCAGGCGCGCTCCCCGCGCCCTCAGGCGCTGCAGGAGCAACTGCCGGCGCCGGTGAAGCGTGCGCACACCAGGTGCTTGAAGGCCTCTCCGCGGTGGTTGCAGTTCTCGAACATGTCGTAGCTGGCACAGCCCGGGGAGAAGAGCACCGTCGTGCCGGGCATGGACAGCTCCGCAGCGGCGTCCACGGCCTGGCTCAGGGTACTGACCTCGCGCACCAGAAGCGAGCGGCCGATCAACGCGTTCTCCTCGCGCGCCTTCTGCGCGATCAGCGGGCCGGCCTGCCCCATGGTGATCAGGGCCTCGGCGCCGAGGGCCGCCTCCCTGGCCATGGGGGAGACGTCCAGCTTCTTGTCATAGCCGCCGGCGATCAGCGTCACCGGCCCGCTGAAGCTCCGCACGGCGGCGATGGCGGAAGCAGGCGTCGTGCTGTCGGAGTCGTTGTAGAACCGCATGCCGCGGAACTCGCCGATCAGCTCCAGGCGGTGCTCGAGGCCCACGAAGGACGCCAGGGCCGCACGCACCTCCTCAAAGCCCGCGCCCAGGCATCCGGCCCCGGCCGCCGCGGCCATCACGTTCTCCACGTTGTGCATCCCGAGCAACGGGATGTCCTCCCGCGTGCAGAGCACCTCATGACGCGGCCCGTCGCGCCGGATCAGCCGGCCCGAGATCAGGCTCACGCCCTCGGGCAGGCACCCGGCCGGCGCCTCCGCGTCGAACCAGCGCACCCGCCCCGGCAGCCCCTCCCGTGCCCAGCGGCAGGCCTCGTCGCAGTGCGCGTTCAGCACGGCGAAGTCCTCCGCCGTCTGGTAGCGCACGATGTTGCGCTTCGCGTCGGCATACGCCTCCATCGTCCCGTGCCGGTCCAGGTGGTTCGGGGTCACATTTGTGAGGACGGCCACGTGGGGAGACCACTTCAGCACGGCCGCGTCCTCGAGCTGGAAGCTGGACAGCTCCAGCACGACTGCGTCCTCGCGCGACATCCGCTCCAGGTCCGAAAGGAGGCAGATGCCGATATTGCCCCCCAGCCACGTCCGCACGCCGAGGGCGCGCACGATGGCGGCCATCAGGGCGGTCGTGGTCGACTTCCCGTTGCTGCCGGTCACGGCGGCCACGGGGGCGGGGCAGAGCGAAAGGAACATGTTCATCGGGCTGGTGATGGGCACGCCCGCCCGCTCGGCGGCCTGCAGATAGACGTTCCCCCTCGGCACCGCAGGGCTGGCCACGACCAGCGCACACCGGGTGAAGTCCTCCTGGCAATGCCCGCCGAGGTGGTAGGTGATCGGCAGGTCCGCCAGCCTCTCGAGCGCGGGCGCCAGCTTCTCCGCCGGCCGCAGGTCGGTCGCCGTCACCTGCGCACCTCTCGTCGCGAGATAGCGCGCAGCGCCCTGTCCGTCCCCGAACAGGCCCAATCCCATCAGGGTCACAGGCCGACCGGCGATGTCGCCGACAATCCGACGCAGTTCGTCCGACGAGCACATCGAGACCGGCCGGAGATCCACCGTCATGGGCATACCTCAGCTCCTGCCCTTGGGGCTTGCGTCCTCACTTCCGTCGGCCCGTGCGACGGGCAGACCGTTCCAGCCTCTCGCGATGAATTCGGCCAGGGCTTCCGCTGTGAGATGCGCCGTAACGTGCATGGCATACCCGTCCCTGATCGTCTTCGGGTTTGGACCGAACGGCGTGTTGCAGAGGTGCCGACGGCGGTCGACGAACTCAACGACCAGCCGCCCGGACTCGGCCTCCAGGATGCGGCCCTCGATCTGCAGGTCGGTCGCTCCTGCCTGGAGAAACCACAAGAAGAAACTCAGGTAGCGCAGGACCCCCGAGCCCTCGTCCAGCCGGGTGATCATGCCCTCGAACAGCAACACGTCGTTCTTGCCCGGCACGGCGTCGATGCGCGGGTCGTCCGGGTCCATGCTGACGAAGTGGAACCGGTTCTGCTCCAGGAGTTCGCGGCGCAGCAGGACGCGGAACAACTGCGCGTACTGCCGCGCCGCGTCCGGAGTCTCCACCCAGTGGCGGCCCACCCCGACCTCGCCGATGACGATGCCGCGGTAGTCGCGGAGGTTCACGGACCTGGGGACGTAGACCAGGGACAGCAAGGGCTCGTGGGCGGCACTCATGCGCTCATGGGTCACCACGTACTCGTAGGTCCGGAGCGCCTGCGGATAGTGGCACCCGAACGCGACCGAGAGCGGCACCGCCGCCAGCAGCAGGATGCGGAGCAAGCGTGTGCTCTTGCCGTCCGGAACATGGCTCATCAGCCGGCCTGGCCTCCTCGAGGGCCGCCGTCCTTCGTCTCGTCGGGCGAACCGACTACCTGACGTCCGCGACCTTTGTCCCTCGAGGGCGCACGACCAGCTCGGCGCGCCGGTTCTTCTGGCGACCGTCCGCCGTTGCGTTCGATGCCACCGGCTGCGTGTCGCCGCATCCCACCAGCGTGAACTCCGACGGCTGGAAGCCCTGCGATTCGACCAGGTAGTTGACCACCGCCTGGGCGCGCGCGACCGAAAGCGCGTAGTTGGATTTGTAGGACGAGTAGCGGATCGGCTGGCTGTCGGTGTGCCCGCGCACCTCGATCTGCGGCTGCGAGAACCGGGACCGGATGTCCCGCACGGCCGCCTGCAGGGCTCTCTTGCCCTTGGCACTCAGCGTCGCGCTCCCCGAGCTGAACAGGGCCGCCGACTCGATGGTGAAGATCAGTCCGTCGTCCGGGCCTGCCGTGACCGTGTGCACGGCGTCCGGGTCAGGCGCCGACGCCGGCGCGCCCTGCCCCGCACGCAGCTTCTCATAGGCCTCCAGGATCGCCTTCTGCTGGGCCCGCTCGCGTTCGATCTCGGCCTGGGCCGCCGCCAGTGCCGCCTCCCGTTCGGCCAGTTGCCGTGCCAGCGCGTCGGTGTCGGCCGTGGCCAGCTCCGCCGTGCCGTCGACATCGTAGTACTGCCCGGACGCCACGGCGCCGGCCAGGGCTCCCAGCCCCATCCCGACCACCGCTCCCGGGCCGACGCCCACCGAAGAGATGGCGTGCCCGGCCAGGGCGCCGATCCCCGTCCCGGCCGCGCCGCCGGCGGCCGTCCCCTTCTGCACGTTCGTGCACCCGAGAGACAGAGCCAACGCCGCCACGATACAGATGCCCCACATGCGCCGAACCATTTCCGAATCCTCCCTGAACCACTGCGTCTTGTGCGGGATCGCACCTCCAGGGATGAATCTAAGCAATCGACGACCGGGCTTTCAAGAAATGCCCCGACGGCTCCTGCAGCCGGCGCTCGCCGCAACCGGCACACGCCATGCTGGGGTGACGGACACGAGATGCCGTCTGCGTCGTATCCCCTGTGCTCACAAGGTGTTCCGCCGAGTCGGGCGTCGGGGCATCGGCCGTTCGGCCGACCCGTTCGGGCCGGCAGAGGCGGGCGAAAAGGCACGGCCGAAAAACGCCGGCACCCGGCCCCCGCCCGCCCCGCTCAGAGGCCCCACACGGCCGATCGGCCTGCCGACGGGAAGATCGGGGCGCACGGGGACCCGGACGGACGGGGCGATCGGGCCGAGGACGGAGTCAACTGCCGAAGAACTCCATCATGTCGACCATGGCCGGCCCGAGGATGACGACGAAGATGGCGGGGAAGATGCAGAAGACCAGGGGGAACAGCAGCTTGACGGACGTCTTGGCCGCCCGCTCCTCGGCCTCCTGGCGCCGCTTCTGGCGCAGCGACTCGGAGTGGATGCGCAGCGAGTTGCCGAGGTTCGTGCCGAACTTCGCGGCCTGGTTGATGCGCGCGGCCAGGGACTCGAGTTCGTCCGATCCGCTGCGCAGGGCCAGGTTCCTCAGGCACTCCTCGCGCGGCTTGCCCGCGCTGATCTCCAGGTTCAGAAGTATGAGGTCCTCGGCCAGTTCGGGGGCCGATTCCTGCAGCTCGCGGCTGATGCGGATCAGGGCGGCATCCAGACCGAGGCCCGATTCGACGCAGACGATCAGCAGGTCCAGCATGTCGGGCAGCGCGAACCGGACCTTCTGGATGCGCCGGCGCGCCTTGCCGCGCAGCCAGTACATGGGAGCCAGAATGCCCACAATCAGGGCCATGGAACCGTAGAGGAACAGGGCGCGGGGGTTCAGGTGATGCGCGGTCACGTTCGTCCGCGACAGCAGGAAGACGACGACGCCGGCCGGGAGCGCCAGAGCCAGGGCGAGCCTGGCGCCCAGGAACACCTCGACCGCGCCTTTCTGGCGGATGCCGGCATGGACGAGGAGTTCCTGCAGCTTGCTCTGGGAGGAGTCCCCGAACCGCCAGAAGGAGGCCAGGGGCCGGACCATGCGAGCCATGAACCCTTCGCCGTACTGGCGCCGCGGGCGTCGCCCGCTCGGCTTCAGAACCACCGGGCCGGCGCCCTTGCCGGCGATGTCCCAGTTGTCGAGCGTGCGGGGCCCCCGCCGCTTCTGCAGGAACACGCCGACGGCCACGAACAGGCCGACCACGCCCACGAAGATTCCGGCCAGCACCAGCGGGTTGTCCATGGCACTCACACCTGGATTCTGACGATCTTCGCGATCAGGAGGCAGCCCACGACCTGGAGTCCGAGCGCGATGGCGACCAATGCCCTGGCGACCCCAGGTTCGAACAGCTTGCTCATGTACTCGGGATTGGCGAGGTAGAGGAACGCGCCCAGAACCACGGGCAGCGAGCCCACGATCAGCCCGCTCAGCTTGCCCTGTGCGGTCAGCGTCTTCACCTGCCCGAGGATGCGGTACCGCTCCCGAATCGTCTTCTGCAGCCCGTCAAGCACTTCGGACAGGTTACCGCCCGTCTCCTTCTGGATGGTCAGGGCGGCGACCAGGAACCGCACATCGCCCGAGTCGATCCGGCTCATCAGGTGGCGGAGAGCCCTCTCGAAAGGCACGCCGAACGACAGTTCGTCCGAGAGGATCTTGAACTCGTCCCCCACGGGGTCGGGCATCTCATCGGCGACGTTCTGCACGGCGGCGTTCAGCGACTGACCGCCCTTGACGCTGCTGGAGAGCAGGTCCAGGGCGTCGGGGAGCTGCGCGCTGAACCGCTTGACCCGGCGGCGCACCGTCATGACGACGTAGATGACGGGAGCGCCGCCCAGCAGCAGGGCGAACAGCCCGGAGAGGATCGGGTCGAAGGAGCGGCGCCAGAGCACAGCCACGGCGACTCCCAACGCGCCCATCACCAGGCAGAGCAAAACGAAGCTGCCGACCGACACCGGCAACTGAGACTGGATGAGCATGCCGTCCAGCTTCTCGGCCCACGAGACCTTCTGCAGGGCGCCGTCGACGGCCGGGATGTCGCTGAACGCCTTCTTGCGGAGGGCGTCCGTGCGCTGCTGCCGCTTCTTCTCCTCGCGCTTCCGCGTCTCGGCCAGGGCATCGCCCAGTTCGTACCGCTTGACCTGCTTGACACCCAGCATCCGCATGCTGATGCGGCCCCTGACCGTCCTGCGCTGGCTCACCCAGAGCCAGATGCCGGACAGCCCGAACAGGACGGACAGGAACACCAGGGCCAGAACGAGTGGATCCTGCATTGCGGCTGCCTCTCCGTCCAAGAGGGTGCGGGGCCGGCCTGCTACTTGCGCGGCATGAAGAAGGCGGGGCTCAGGTTCATGCCGGCGGCGCGCAGGCGATCCAGGAACCGGGGCTGCACCCCGGTCGCCACGTGGTTGCCGAGCGATTCGCCGTCCTTGCCCACGCCCTTGCGTTCGAACCGGAAGATGTCCTGCATCGTCACGATCTCGCCTTCCATGCCGAGCACTTCGGTGAAGTAGGTCATCTTCCGCGTGCCGTCCGGCAGACGCTGCATCTGGAGGATGACGTCCAGCGCGCTGCTGATCTGCTGTCGCACGGCCGACTGGGGCAGGTCGTGGCCGCCCATGGCGACCATGGTCTCCAGGCGGGCCAGGGCGTCGCGGGGCGAGTTGGCGTGCACGGTGCACATCGAGCCGTCGTGGCCGGTGTTCATGGCCTGCAGCATGTCCAGGGCCTCGCGCCCGCGCACCTCGCCCAGGATGATGCGGTCAGGCCGCATGCGCAGGCTGTTGATGAGCAGCTCGTACTGCGTCACCTCGCCGCGCCCTTCGATGTTGGGCGGCCGCGTCTCCAGGCGCACGACGTGGGGCTGCTGCAGTTGCAGTTCCGCGCTGTCTTCGATCGTGACGATCCGCTCGCGGTGGCTGATGTAGGCGCTCATGATGTTGAGCATCGTCGTCTTGCCGGCGCCGGTGCCGCCGCTGATCAGAACGTTCAGACGCGCACGGACGCATGCCTTGGCGACCTCGGCCACGTCGGCACCCATCGTGCCGCGGTTGAGCAGGTCCTCGACGCTGAGCGCATCCTTGCGGAACTTGCGGATGGACAGGACGGGATAGTCGACGGCGAGCGGCGGGATGATGGCGTTCACGCGGGAGCCGTCCGGCAGACGCGCGTCGCACATGGGGGAACTCTCGTCGATGTGCCGGCCCACCGTCGAGACGATCCGGTCCATCACGTGGCGCAGGTGGGGGTTGTCCTTGAACTCCACGTCCGTGACGAACAGCCGCCCTTCCTTCTCCACGTACACCTGCTTGGCGCCGTTGACCAGGATGTCGCTGATGCTCGGGTCCTGCAGGAGCGGCTCGAGCGGCCCGAAACCGAGCACCTCGTCGACGATCTCCTGCACGAAGTTCTCGCGCTCGCGCCGGTTGAACGTCACGCTGCCCTGCTCCAGCAGCCGGGTGGCCACTGTCCGTATCTGCTCCTTGACCTCCTCTTCCTTCATCTCGCTCAGGATGCTCAGGTCAAGGGCGTCCAGCAGCTTGCCGTGGATGCTCCGCTTCAGCTCCTGGTACTGCTCGCGCCCGAGCGATATCTTCTGCTTCTTGACGACATGCTGGGCCTCCTTCTCCTCGGGCCGGACGGTCTCGGGCGGGGCGGGGGCCTGCGCTTCCCGGGCGGCCGGAGTGGGTTCGCTCGCCCCGGTGGAACGAAGCTTGTTGATTCTGTCCCTGAGAGAACTCATGCGTCACCTTCCTTCCGCGTCGACCCCCTGCGGTTGTGGACGCTGCGCGTCATCGGGTCCAACTGAACAGACCGCGCTTCTTCTTCGGTCGGGGGCGGGGCTGCAGCCCCGCCGAGTACTGCGCCAGGGCGATCAGGCTGTGAGTCGCCTGGCTGTCGCCGTCGGTGGCCTCGAACGACTGCCCCGCGTTCAGCGCGGCCATGGCCACCTGCGAATCATAGGGGATCACCCAGTGCACGGGCAGCTTCACGTGCTCGACGATCTCGTCCAGCGACACCTGGTGGTTGTCGTAGAACCGGTTGATGACCAGCTTCAGCTTCTCGGCGCCATACTCCAGCTCGTGGAACAGCTCCAGGGCGTGGATCGTGTGGCGGATCGTCGGAAGCAGCATGTCGCAGAGCACCAGCACCTCGTCGGCCTCGTCCAGCCCCACGATGGAGGTCTCATCGACCGCATGCGGCATGTCCAGGATGACGTGGCTGTAGGTCTTCCGGCAGACCTGGATGACCGTGCGCAGGCGCCACGGGTCCAGGCCGTCCAGGTCCTGCAAGGACGTCGGCGCCGGCAGCACTCCCGCGCCGGACGGATGCTGCGCCATGAAGGACACCAGAAGGTTCTCGTCCAGGCGCGACTCCTCCTGGGCGGCGTCCGCCAGCGTATGCGCGAACTCGCGCACGTCCATCGCCAGGGCGACCGATCCGAACTGGAGGTTCATGTCCACGATGCTGCAGGCCCTGGAACCGGCCATCTCGGCGGCGATTCCGGCGGCCAGGTTGCAGGCCACAGTCGTGACGCCCACCCCGCCGGCCGCGCTGAAGACGGCCGTCACCTTCCCCTCCTGCCGGCCGGCGATCCCCTTGCGCTTGAACAGCCCGCGCATCGCCTTGCCCAGTTCGTCCGGGTCGATGGGGAACTCCAGGAACTCGTCGCTGCCGGCCCGCATGCAGGAGACAAGCAACTCCTGGCTCGGATCCCGGCTGACCACGACGATGCCCACGTCGCCCGACATGTGGCTGACGGTCTCGACCGTCTTGAGCGCGGGGTCGTTGGACGCATCGACGCCGACGACGACCGCCGTAGGCACCTCCTCACGGACCCGGTTGGACGCCTCCCTCAGATCGACCAGCACCTCGATCGTCATCTCCGCGTCGTATTGCCGGAACGCGGTCGCGATCTGTTCGGCGTATTCCCGGTCTGCGTGCAGGACGAATAGGACTACCTCGGTCACCACTCACCTCGTAGACGCCATTCGCGAACGGACGGCCCCGGGCCGCCCTCACTGATCCGGCTACTCCGCAGGCACGGACGCCTCCAGACGCGGCAGGTCGGGGTGCCGCGGGAACTTCTGCTTCATCTGCCTGAGCCGGTCCCGTGCCTCCGGCAGCTTCTGCTGCCGAACGAATGACTCCAGAACCATCCTGTCGCTCTCGAACGCCTGCGCCGCCTCCCGGACCCTCCGCTCGTAGCCGGCCACCTCCGTGGCAAGATCCTCGGTCGCCCCGTCCGACCGGACTCCCTGTTCCTGGAGCTGCTTCAGGTCGGCCAGCAGTTCGCGGGCCCGGGGCAGGTTGCCGTCCTTCAGGCTGTCCTCCAACTGCCGTACGGCGTTTGCGTAGCGGTCCTGCACCAGCGCCCGGCTCCGCGCCTCCTCGGTCCGTCGGCGCAACTCGCTCGCCTGGGTGATGACGCTCTGCACGTCGCCGAACTCGTTGGCGATGGTGTCCAGATGATGCAGGACCAGCGTGTAGTCCTTGTCCTCCTCCAGCGCGCGCCGGGCCTGCTCATAGCGCCCCATCGCGAGCTTCTGCCGGCACTGCGCGGCTTGTTCGGCCGCCTGCTTGGACAGGTCGCCGACCGACGGGTGCAGTTCGGCCGCCTGCCGGAAGGCCGAATGCGCCCCTTCGTAGTCGCCCGCGGCCATCAGGGCGCCGCCGCGCACCAGCAACTCCCGAATCTCCGCGCGCATGGCCTCCTCCTGGACCGTGGCATCGACCAGGAGCGGCCCTTCGATCGTCGGATCCGTCGCCGGCATCAGCATGAACTTCGCCTTCAGCCTGGCCCCCAGAAAGGTCAGATGGTCCTCCGCCTTGACGAGCAGGTGCACGATCGGATCGGGCTCCTTGTGCTGCACCGGGCGCTCCCGGGAGTCCACGGCACCCACGGCATACACGCGCACGTTGCGCATGTAGGGGCGGGGTTCCTTGTTCACGATCTGCAGGACGTCGACGAGCATGCCCGGCCGGATGCGGCCCGAGCGGGTATCGGCCTGGTCGACCGTGATGCTCTCGCGCCTCAGGCCGGCCGGAATGAACTCATCCTCCGGGATGACCTTGGCCTTCAGGATCACCTCGTCCCGAACGAACGGCGCGGCCGCACGCATCGGCCGTTCGGTCAGCTCCCGAGCCGCCGTCAGGGCGCCCCCCGGCTTGTGGTCGCTCGGCCAGCCATTGACGACCGTCACGTTCGCCTCGCCGCCCTGACCGGCCGGCACCAGCAGTTCGCCGTACGCGATGTCCCGCGAGGCCAGCAGGATGCTGCTGCCTTCGGGGGCCGCCTTGGGCGCCTTGCCCGAGCCCCTCCCCTTCTGCAGCACAACCACGGCCAGCAACGCGCAACACACCCCCGCAATGATGAACACCCGCGAACGCGTCTTCTTCACCTTCACCGCCAACTCCCCGACGCAGACTGAGGACCCATCAGACCGCCGAGACCGCCACGGCGGCCACGCCGTCGCACACCATCTCCCTACTCATGCCGAAACACGCACCGCCCGGCCAGCGGCAGCGTTCCACTCATTCCCGGGATGATCTGACCGCTCAGGACCGCAAAGTTGTAGTTGACGGCCACGTGCACCCGGTCGCCCTCGAGCGCGTCGACCAGCCCGGCCCCCCGGACCGTGCCCGAGGAGTCCTTGACGACGACGCTCGTCGTCCACGACCCGTTCAACCCCACGCCCTGGAGGAACACGTCGACGGCGTCGGACACGTCCGCGTTCACCTTGCCCGGCACCACGCCGGTCCGCGCGCCCTCCCGGGCGGCGTTCGTCAGCAGGTGGAGCGTGAAGTACGCCCTCCCGAATTCGATGGCGCCGAACAGCAGGAGAAGGAAGACCGGGAGGATCAGGGCGAACTCCACAACGGCCTGCCCCGAGCGACTTCGCCGAATGCCTGTTGTCTGGATCCGATTCATGGACTGACGCGCCCTCCTGCCTGGAGACAACCGGACGCCACACGCCAAACTGCACGACAGCTACGCAAAGCACGTGCCATGGGGCACCGTCAAGCTGTCGCACTTCGAGACCAGTATCCCAAAGCATTCCGAAGCACCAACTTCCACAGGCGGCGCCGGGCGCGCACCCCGGCCCGGCGGTCGCACAACGCTACAGGTCGCGAAGCCGTTCCGGCCGCGCAGCCTCCCGCGATTCTACACCAAACGTGACGAAATGGCAACTGCTGGCCCGGCCAGGAATGTGCCATGTGGTGGCGTCGGTCGCGTCGAGGCAGAGGACCCGTCGCGCGCGTGGCCGCGCGCGCACTCGCCGGTTGGCAGGGCAACGCCGTTCTGATCTAATGCGCGGATGTTCCCGGCACGGAGGACCACATGGAAGGCGACTTCGTGAAGTTCCTGGGCACCGCCGGCGCGCGCTTCGTCATGGCGCGCCAGTTGCGGTACTCGGCGGGCGCCCTGCTGGCCATCGACGGCCTGCGCATCATGATCGACCCCGGCCCCGGCACGCTCGTGCGCTGTGCGCGCGCCCGCCCGCGCATCGACCCCGCCGGACTCGACGCGGTCGTGCTCTCGCATGCCCACATCGACCACTCCGGCGACCTGAACGCCGTCCTGGACGCAATGACTGCCGGCGGCCATCGTCCGCACGGCGCCCTGTTCGCCCCGGGGCAGTGCCTGGAGGGCCCCGACGCGGTGCTTCTCGGCTATCTGCGGCCCCACCTCGACCAGGTCGTGCCGCTGCGGCCGGAGGCCGACTACGCCCTCGGGCCCGTCCGCTTCACCACGAGCGTGCGCCACCGGCACGGGGTCGAGACCTACGGCGTGAAGTTCCGTCATGCCCACGGGACCTTGGCATTTGTGGTGGACACGGCCCCATTCGAGGATCTGGCCGGCGCCTACTCCGACGCCGACATACTGATCCTCAACGTCGTGCTGCGCGAACCGCATAAGAGCCCGCACGTGATGCACCTGAGCCTGGAGGACGCCCGCGAGGTGATCGGCACCGTGCGCCCGCGCAGGGCCGTGCTGACACATTTCGGCATGACGATGCTCAAGTCGAGGCCCCGCGAGCTGGCCGCCGGCCTCTCGCAGGAACTCGGCCTGGAGGTCCTGGCCGCCACCGACGGGCTGACGCTGGCGCTGTAGGCGGCTGCGCCGCCGGCCGCGCACGCCGGCTCAGTCGCTCCGTCCGCCGTCGGAGAGCCGGTCGGCCAGTCTCCTCCGCAGGTCGGCATCGAGCCGACGCCGGAGCATATCGCCCGTACGCACGAAAAAGAGCGCCAGTTCCGCCTCGCCGGCCGCCCGGCCGCAGGCCCCGGCCGCCAGGGCATACAGGCCCAGCTGCGGCCAGTAGGCGGCCGCCGCCTCCTCGTGCCGCCCCGGCGGGACGCGATCGGTCTTGTAGTCGACGATCACCGTGCGCCCCGGACCGCTGAGCAACAGGTCAATGCTCCCCTCCAGAAGGCCGGGGCGGTCGTCGGCGCAGAAGGGCAGCGCGGCCAACGGCACGGCGAAGGCGACCTCGGTCGCCACGCCGGTGGCCGCGTCGAGCAGCGCACGGAACTCCGGGTGGGCCAGCGCCTCCAGGGCCAGCCGGGCCGCCTCCTCGGTGGCCGCGTCGTCCAGCCCGAGCAGATCGGCCTCGATGCGGGCCAGTCCCCGCACAAGCGGCCCCGGGTCGCCTCCGTCCTCGCCGGCCCGCAGAGGCACGCGCGCCATGATGTTGTGGAACAGGGAGCCGAAGTCCTTGCCCCCCACCCCACGGGCGGTCTCGTCGGCCGGGCGGGCGCCTTCGGCCTCGGCATCCGTGACGCTGGGCAGCACGAAGGGATCGGCCGCCGAGGCACGGTCCGCCAACAGCCGGTGGCGCAGCCGCCACTCGTCCCTCCGGCGAAGCAGGCCCTCCGCATCGGGCCGGTCGTCCTGCGGCAGGACCCGAGGCCGGGGCCCGCCGCCCAGTTCGCCGGCCCAGGGGGCGGTGTCCAGGTAGTAGACCCCATCCTGTTCACGGCCGAAGGGCACGGACTCCGCATCCGCGAACAGCCCTGTGCCCAGGAGATCCGCCTGCTGGGACCCGGCGGCCGTGTCGCGGGCCCAGTGGAGGGGCAGCACCAGGAGCTTCCTGGCCCGGGTGCACGCGACGTAGAGAAGCCGCCGCTCCTCCGCCTGCACGTTCCGGTGCTCGCACTCCGCCAGATCGTCGTAGCCCTGCGATCGAAGGCCCGCCGTGAGCCGGAAGCCCATCTGCCCGCCCCGGCGATCGACCACAAGCGGCCCGACCTTGTCCACCGAAGCGAACGCATGGGCAAGGTCGGCCAGCACGACGACGTCGAACGCCAGCCCCTTCGCTTTGTGGACGGTCATCAGGCAGACGGAGTCGTCGCCGGGCTCGGCGCCGGACGCGGACTCCTGCTCGGCGGCCCCGCCGTCCCGCATGGCGCTCAGGTAGCGCACAGCCGCGCTGAACGTGGGCGCCGAGCCGGCCAGTTCCCGCAGCCGGCCCAGCATCAGATCGATGTCCGCCGCCCGCTGCCGTCCGGCCGGCTTGAGCCGGAAGGCCTGGACGGCCCGCGTGGCCGCCAGGATCTCGCGCAGGAGCTGGGCCGCCGGCACGCGGTTGCGGCGGGCGTGCCACCGCGCCAGGTGCCCCAGCGCCTCCTGCACGGGCGCCGAGCCGCCCGCGCTCACCTGGTAGTTCCAGCGGCCGCCCGCCTCGCGGTGCCGGAACAGCTCCTCGTCGGTGATGCCGAAGAACGAACTCCGCAGCGCACCGACGACGGCCGCCTCGTTGAGAGGATCGTCCACGGCCTCCAGAACCGTCAGTGTCTCGGCCACGTGCTCGCGCCGGTAGAAGCCCTTTCCGCCCAGGACGCGGTAAGGGATTCCCAGCGCGTCGAACGCCGCCCGGTAGACGTCGATCCCGGTCAGGGATCGGAACAGGACCGCGACGCCGGACGGCCCGACGGTGAGGCCGTCGGCGCCCGGCAGTGCGCCGTCCAGAAGGGCGCGGATCGTGCGCGCAAGCGCGTCCGCTTCGAACCGCCGCCCCTGCCCGGCCTGTCGCTTCGGATCGTACACGCCCGCCGGCGGGCAGACGGCGAGAACCGGCGCCCCGCCCGGCGCCGCGTCCGCAGGTGCCCCCAGGGGCACGTGCGCGGCCTGGTAGACGTCCGGCCGGTCGGACACCGCGAAGAGCCGCTCGAACGTCCGGTTGAAGACGTCCAGCAGCCGGGACGTGGATCGGAAGTTGCACGAGACCGTGCGTGTACGGTCCTCGCCGAACCCGGCCGGGCCGAACAAGCCCTTGAAGCGCTCGTAGATCAGGACGTCGGCCCGCCGGAAGCGGTAGATCGACTGCTTCGGGTCGCCCACGGCGAACAGCTTGCCGTCGGCCAGGCGCACGTCCTCCATCCGGTCGGCCGGCGGGGCTTCGGGGTCCTCGCACAGGAAGGCCACCACCTCGGCCTGGAGAGGATCCGTGTCCTGGAACTCGTCGACGAAGAAGGCGCTGAACCGCAGCTGGAAGAAGCGCCGCACCGCTCTGTCGCGGCGCAGCAGCCGGGCCGACATCCAGAGCAGGTCCTGGAAGTCCAGCACCGCCCGCGCCTGCTTGGCCCGGCCGTAGTGGCGGACGAAGCCCAGCAGCCACTCGAACACATCGGCAGCCAGGTGGGCGCCCAGGGAGGCCGCCGCCGCGAGCCATGGCTCCAGGACGCCGACGGCCTCGTCGCGGAGGCCCTTGGAGACGCTCCGGAGCACGTCCTCGCAGGGGACGCCGGCCGCCGCGTAGCCGAGCCGTCGGACCGCGTCGGCCCCGAGGTCGTCCAGGCCCTCCACAGCCTGCACAAGAACGCGGGAGTGCTCGTTCGTGCGCTCGAGGCCGGCCAGGACCTTCCGGACGGCCGCAAGCCCGCCGACCAGATCCGACGAGAGTTCCGCAGGCAACGCAGCCGGCCTGCGCAGGACGAAGCGTTCCCCCTCCAGCACCTCGGGGGCATCCAGCAGCGACAGGGCCGGCCCCTTGAGCGCCGAGAGAGGCACCTCGGCCCGGAGGACCTCCCGCAGCGGCTCGGCCCGGGCGTCCATCTGCCCGTCGATCCACTCCCGCCAGCAGCGCTCGCGCAGGAGGTCGGCGGCGGAGGTCTCCAGCACGGCGAACTCGGGGTCCACGCCGGCCTCGGCGGGCTTCTCCCGGAGCAGGCGCGCGCAGAAGGCGTGGATCGTCCCGATCGCCGCCCGGTCGATCTCCTCCAGCGCCGTCTGAAGGTGTCGACGCTCAGCGGAATCGCGGGGGGCCTGCTGCCATGCCTCGGCGAGCTTCGTGCGAAGGCGGTCCTCCAGTTCCCCGGCCGCCTTCTCGGTGAACGTGATGGCCACCGTGCCGGCCAGGCGCACGCGGCCCTCGCGCACGCCGCCCAGGATGCGGTCCACGAGCAGCGTCGTCTTGCCCGTGCCGGCGGCGGCCTCCACGAGCATCGTGCGGGCGGAGGAATCGCGCACCTCGGCCCGCACGTCCTCGTCGGGGGGCGGCGTGCGGCCCGGTGCGGCGCCTGTCGCTGTCATGGTCGCTCCTCTGCCTCCCCGCCGGGCGCCGCCGTCAGCCGCCCGGCGGCAGGTCCTTCATCACGGCCACTTCGTTGCATTCGGGGAAGCGCGGGCATCGCAGGCAGTCGGTCCAGATCTTGTGAGGCAGCTTCTCCTTGGGGTAGTCGACGAAGCCCAGCTTTTTGAAGAACTCCGGCCGGTAGGTCAGGGCGAAGACGTGCCGCATGCCCATCTCCATGGCCTCGTCGAGACAGCGCCGCACCAGCTCCGTGCCGACGCCCCGGTTCTGTGCCTCCTGAACGACGGCCAGGCTGCGCACCTCGCCGAGCCCCTGCCAGCTGATGTGCAGGGCCACACAGCCGATGATCCTGCCATCCTCGCGATAGACGAAGAAGTCGCGCAGGGCTTCGTAGACGTCGTTCAGCGAACGGGGCAGCATCAGCTCCCGCTGCGCGAAGTGGTTGACGATGGCCAGGATGGCCGGGGGGTCTGCGATCTTAGCCTTCTCGATCATTCGTGCGCATGTCCTGGAGTTCGAGTCGGGTCAGCATGGCCATGCCTCTGAGGGCCGACTCAAGGGATTGAACGCGGATGACGTTGCTGCCGATCTGCTCTCGCAGGCCGCCCTCGGCGGCGCCGGGGTCGGCCAGGTAGTAGCTGTTCTCAGGCAGGTACAGCAGGTGCATCAGCCATGCGGCCGCGCGGCGGGCGGCAGCCAGATCGGCCGCCCTGTCAGGCCCATCCATCATACTGGCCGAGACGAAGACCACAAGGTCATCGGCGGTCGTCTGCGCGGTGGGAGGCAGGCGCTCGAGCGTCGCACCCACCAGGTCGGCTGCCGGGGCGTCGGCGGGCAGGACCTGCGCCGTGCGCCGCTCGGCGGAGATCCGGCACAGCCACTGGTCGAAACCCTCGTCCGGAAACAGGGGGGCCGCCTCGCGGAGCGCCGCGGCCAGCCAACGCGCCTCGCGGGCCTGCAGGGGGGCGGGCCGGGCCGCCAGGCTGTCCCGCAACGCGACCAACGCCCTGCCGGCTCCCGACAGGCAGGCCGGAATGCCCAGTTCGCGGTGGGCCAGGAGCAGGGCGGCCGCCGCCTTCGCCTGCGGGATGGGGCTGTCCGCATGCAGGCCCGGGCTGAGGCGCTCCTGCCGAACGGCGTCGTAGGCCAGGTGGAAACGCCCGTCCTCGCCCTGCATCGACAGCAGGAACCGGGCCATGGCCAGTATCCAGGCGTCCGGCGCGGACTGCCCGCTGACGCGGCGGTAGCGGCAGAGCGCCTCGAGCACCTGGGCAGTCGTCTCCAGTTCGTACGCGACGTTGCAGACCTCCTGGCGGCGCGTGACGGCCGTCATCGGGCCGGCGGCGTCCAGGTCCGTGGCCGCCATGGCGTAGGACAGGCACCGGTAGGCCGCCTCGACGTATTCGACCTCCGGCCGCAGTTCCGCCAGCATCCCCAAGGCCCCGGCCGCAACCGCCTGCTCGGTGACCGTCTCGCAGCCGCCGCGCAGACCCGTGGCGGCGTCGCGGTAGGTGACGAAGCGTCCGTCCGGCTGCTGCGACCGCAGCAGGTAGTCGGCGGCCATCCGGCAGGCGCGCCGCAGGCGTGCGACGGTGGGCTCAGACAGGGGCGCCAGCCCGCGGGGGCTCGCCATCGCGTAGCGGCTGCCGGGCGCCGAGTTGACGAACCCCGCCACCCGGAGGCGCCACATCGGCAGGCCCGCCTGACGCCACCGGCCGGCCCGCAGACCCGCCCGGCGGCACAGCAGCATCAGGACCGCCTCGCCGTCGGCGGCCTCGTCGTCGGCGATGTCTCCGGGCAGGAACCAGTGATAGCGCTCGCCGCTCCGGAGCGCCACCCCGACCGGCTCGCCGACCGGCCGCCGCACGAACGCCATGCGATGCCGCTCGGAGAACGGCAGCGCCTCCCGGACCACGTCGATGCGCACGCGCATCCGGCCGGGCTCCAGGGCCGGGTTGGCCCGTGCACGCACCATTGCGGCCGCCTCCCGCACGCCCTCCTCAGGCTCGGCTCCGTAGCCGCACACGCGCACCGGGTCGGCACCGGGCACGTAAGCGGTCACGAACACGGGGATCGGCGGCCCGTCTCCCCCGCGCCCGGGCGGCGGCGTCGCGGCCGCGCCCGCCTCGGCCTCCAGAGCCGCGAAGAACGCCTCCAGAAGCCGGTCTCCATCCTCGCGGGACAGGTCGACCGCCCAGCGGGCGCCCTCCGGCGGCAGGGGCGGCCGCCCCGGGGCGGCCGGTGCCGACGCCGAGGCGCCCATCCGTCCCCACGCCAGCATGATCACGGGCACGGCCGCGACCGCCAGTGCAAGGAACACGGCCGCCGACATCGCGCGGACGCGGCCCGTGGACGGTGTGCCCCCGGCGGGCACGGCTCTGGTGTGCTGCTGCACGGTGAGCGCCTTTCGAGGTGTGATGGGCGCTGAGTGTAGCGCACAGACGCACGCCCCGCAAGGTTCCGGCGCGACATGGAAGCTCCCTTTGACCTTGCGCCGTCATGGGTTATGATTCCGTGGGCACGCCCGGAGGCCGGGCCGCACGCCGATCCGTGACCACACACGAGGACCGAAGAAGGGATGGCCGGTATGGCAAAGGTGATCCAGGTGGGGCTGGGCCCCGTGGGCCGGAAGATCGTGCGCTACGCGCTCGATCGGGCGAACGCCGGGGTGCGGTTCATCGGCGCCGTCGATCCCGCCCCGGACAAGGCCGGGCAGGACCTGGGCGAGCTGTGCGGGCACGAACGCCTGCGTGTGCGTGTGAAGACGGACCTCGCCGCGGCCCTCGGGCGACGCAAGGCCGACGTCGCGTTCCTGTCCACCGTATCCGATCTGAAACGCATCGAGCCCCAGATCGCGGAGATCGCCGCCGCGGGGCTGAACATCGTGTCGACCTGCGAGGAGCTCTCCCACCCCTGGCGCACGGCGCCGGCCGCCGCGCGGCGCATCGACGCGGTCTGCAGGAAGCACGGGGTCACGTGCCTGGCCACCGGCGTCAACCCGGGGTTCCTCATGGACTCCCTGCCGTGTGCGCTCACCGCCGTATGCCAGAGCGTCCGGAAGGTGGTCGTCCACCGCCTGCAGGACGCCGCGCCCCGCCGGGTGCCCTTCCAGAAGAAGATCGGTGCCGGCCTGACGCGGGCGGAGTTCCGCCGCCGGGTCAAGGACGGCTCGCTGCGCCACGTGGGTCTGCCGGAGTCCATGGACATGATCGCCGCCCGCCTGGGCTGGACGCTGACGCGGAGCACCGAGACGATCCGTCCGGTCGTCGCCGACAAGGCGATCAGCGGCGGCTACGTGCCGATCGAGGCCGGCATGGTCTGCGGCGTCGAGCAGGTCGGCCGCGCCTACGTGGGCGACAAGGAGGTGATCCGGCTCGTGTTCCGCGCCGCCGTCGGCGAGCCGGCCAGCCGGGACATCGTCGAGATCACCGGCGAGCCGGACATCCGCTCGGTCATCGAGGGCGGCGTCAACGGCGACGTGGCCACGTGCGCCATCGTGGTGAACGCGGCCCGTTCGGTGCTGGCCGCCGAGCCGGGCCTCAAGACGATGGTCGAGGTGCCGCTGGTGGCGTTCTCGGGCTGAAGCCGGCCGGGTCACTTCAGGACGATGTCGGGGCCGCTCATGAGGCGCTCGCAGTAGCTGCAGCGCAGACTGACGGGGTTGGATGCCAGCACGTCGAACCGCGTGGCGACGTTCTGGCAGTTCGTGATGCAGCTCGGGTTGAAGCAGCGCACGATCCCCTCGACCGTCCTGGGCAGCTCGACGCGACGCTTCTCCACCACCCGGTAGTCCTTGATGATGTTCAACGTCGCCTGCGGGGCGATCAGTGCGATGGTGCTGACCTCGCGGGCGGTCAGCTCGCGGTCTTCGATCTTGACGATCCCCTTGCACCCGCCGCGGCTGCTGCGCAGGTTCATCCCGACCAGAACCACCTGGTCGCTCCGGGCCAGCTGCAGTATCTCGGCGACCTTGAACGTGGCCTCGTTCTGGATGTGGTCGATGACGGTGCCGTTGCGAATGGCGGCGACGTTCATCTTCTCGCGCGGCGCCCTGCCCGGGTCCATGCCTATACCTTTCCCAGCACCATGGCCAGCAGGGCCTGCCGGACGGGGATCCCGTTCCTGGCCTGCTCGAAGTACACGGCGTGCGGCGTTTCGTCGACGTCCGGCGCCAGCTCGTCGACCCGCGGCAGCGGGTGCATCACGCGCATGGAGTCCTTGACGCCGGCGCGCTCCAGCAGTTCGCGGTCGATCCGGTAGGCGCCCTTCACACGCTCGTATTCCACGATGTCGGGGAACCGTTCCTGCTGGATGCGCGTGCAGTAGACGATGTCCAGTTCCGGCAGGACCTCCCGCAGGTCGGTGGTCGTGTGGCCGGCGATGCCGGCCTCCTTGAGTTCACGCCGCAGGTCGGCCGAGACCGACAGGTTGGGGGGCGAGACGAAGACCTGCCGGCAGTCGAAGCGGCTCAGGGCCGTCACCAGCGAGTGCACGGTCCGCCCATACTTCAGATCGCCGACGAAGCCCACCGTGAGCCCGTCGATCCGGCCGCAGACCTTCTGAATCGTGTAGAGGTCCAGGAACGTCTGCGTCGGGTGCTGATTCGATCCGTCGCCGGCGTTGATGACCGGCACGCCGGCGATCTGGGAGGCCAGGCGGGCGGCACCCTCCCACGGGTGTCGCAGCGCGATCACGTCGCAGTAGCCGGCCACGATCCGGATGGCGTCGCTCAGCGACTCGCCCTTCTTGAAGGACGAGTGGGCGGGGTCGCCCAGGTCCAGGACACTGCCCCCGAGCCTGACCATCGCGGAGGCGAAGCTCATGCGCGTGCGCGTCGAGGGCTCCAGGAACATGGTGCCCAGCACGCAGCCGGCCAGCAGGCCCGAACGGTCTTCCGCCTCCATGCCGGCGGCCACCGAGAGCACCCGCAGGATCGCGTCGCGATCGAAGTCCCGAATGCTGACCACGCTCTCGATGCGCTCCGTCATCGTCTCCCGGCCCCTGTCTGGAATGCGTGGGGGCAGCCGCCCTCGGCGCCGCAGCACCGTCGCCGCCCGACGGCCGCGATTATACCCCCGCCGTGCCCGCATGCAAGAACCGGCCGCGCCCGCTATTCCTGCCCATACGCGGCCAGCCAGGCCGGCTCGTCGTGCGTGTGCTCGGCCACGACCAGCGTCAGGTCGTCGGCCGGCGGCGCCCCGTCCGCGAACTCGTCCACGTGCCGCACAACGCACTGGAGGAACTCGGGACCCCGCAGACGGCTTCCTTCGCGCGCCGCCGCCCGCAGGCGCTCGATCCCGAAACGCTCCCCCGCCCGGTTTGTGCAGTCGGTCACGCCGTCGGTGTAGACCAGGAACCTGTCGCCGGGCTCCACCTGCGCCGACCGCTCGTCGACCTGGATCTCCTCGATGCCGCCCAGGACCATGCCGCCGCCCGGCAGTTCCTCCACGTCCTGGCTGCCCGCCCGGACCACCAGCGGGGCCGGATGGCCGCAGGCGGCGTAGCGCATCGCGTGCGTCTCCGAATCGTAGACGGCGTAGAACCCGGTCGCGAAATGCTGGGCGGGCGACATCTGCACCAGACGCCGGTTCAGCGCCCGCATGACGCGCGTCGGGCTGCCCGTGACGAGGCCGGAGGTCCGGAACACCATCTTGACCATCACGGCCAGCAGGGCCGCCGCCACGCCGTGCCCCGAGGCATCGCAGACCAGCAGCCCCGCCCCATGCGGTCCCACGGGGCAGATGTCGTAGAGGTCGCCCCCGATCTGGCCGGACGGCCGACAGAGGAAGTCGAAGCACATGCCGCCCATGCAGAACGGCCGGCCCGGCACCAGCATCTGCTGGATCTCGCGCGCCGTGCGCAGCTCGTAGTCGAAGCTGCGCCGCCAGGCCGACAGCTCCTCGTTCTGCTCCGTAACCCGGGCGAGCAGGTCGCGGGTCCGCGCCGCGGCACGGCGTTCCTCCGTCACGTCGCGCGCCGTCTCGATGACGCCGCAGGGCGTCCCGTCGCTCTCGAGCATCGGGAAGACGGTCACGAACAGGATCCGGCCGGTCTCCGGATCGCTCACCTCGCGGTCCACCGCACGGCGCTGGTCCAGGGCTTCTTGCGCGGGGCAATGCCCGCAGACGCTGCGTCGGAGGACCTCGATCTCGTGGCAGCGACAGCTCAGCAGGTCGCCGCCGAATGAACGCTCGGCCTCGCGATTGGCCAGGACGACCCGCCGGTCCATGTCCCGCACGATCAGGGGGTAGGGCATGGAGTCCACCAGGGCCCCCACCAGGGCGGTGGGCGCCTCGGTGCATCGCGCACTGAACGCGTCCGAGATCCGTGCCATCGCCGCGCAGCCCCCGGGCGCCGTCGCGGCGCCGCTCAGACGTCGATGTCCGGCAGAGCCTTCACCACCAGGTCGCCCACCTCGGACGTGCTGTAGCCCATCTTGCCGGCCGCCATGCTCTTGATCTTGTTCGCGGTCAGGCCCATGACGGCCTGCTCGATCCGGCGGGCGGACTTCGACTCGCCCAACTGCTCCAGCATCATGCCGAGGGCGCAGATGGCGGCCAGCGGGTTGATCACGCCCTTGCCGGTGTACTTCGGCGCGCTGCCGCCGATGGGCTCGAACATGCTGACGCCGTCCGGGTTGATGTTCCCGCCGGCGGCGATGCCCATGCCGCCCTGGATCATGGCGCCCAGGTCCGTGATGATGTCGCCGAACATGTTGCAGGTCACGATGGTGTCGAACCACTCGGGGTTCTTGACCATCCACATGCAGGTGGCGTCGACGTGGGCGTAGTCCTGCTTGATGTCGGGGTACTCCTCCCCCACTTCACAGAACGTGCGCCACCACAGGTCGTGGGCGAACGTGAGCACGTTCGTCTTGGCGCAGAGCGTGAGCATCTTCTTGTCGTTGCGCCGGCGGCAGTACTCGTAGGCGTAGCGGATGCAGCGCTCGACGCCGGCGCGCGTGTTGACCATCACCTGCATGGCCACCTCGTCCCGCGTGCCCTTGTGGGTGAACCCGCCGGCGCCCGTGTAGAGCCCCTCGTTGTTCTCGCGCACGACAACGAAGTCGATGTCCTCGGGCCCCTTGTCCTTCAGCGGGCAGTCCACGCCGGGGTAGAGCTTCACGGGGCGCAGGTTGATGTACTGCTGCAGTTCGAAGCGCAGCCGCAGCAGCAGGCCCTTCTCCAGGATGCCGGGGGCCACGTCGGGGTGTCCGACGGCGCCCAGGTAGATCGCGTCGAAGCCGCGCAGCTCGTCCAGAGCGGAGTCCGGCAGCACTTCGCCGGTACGGAGAAAGCGTTCGCCGCCGAAATCGTATTCGACGGTCTCGCATTCGAATCCATCCAGTTCCTTGACGGCGGCGAGGACCTTGAGCCCCTCGCGGACGACTTCCGGGCCGGTGCCGTCGCCCGGCAAGACAGCGATCTTGTGCATGGCTGACCTCTGGAGCACGTGCAGGACTGCGCACACGACAGGAACCCGGAGCTTACCCGCCCTCAGCGCCAAAGTCAACGGCGGTGGAACCACAACGGCACGACGAGCACGACGGGAAGACAACGGATCACAGCCGGGGGCGGCTGTGCCACATGCGGCCACGAAGGGCGGCGTCCGCACAGGTCCGTGTCCGGTCCGTGTCGGTCCGTGCCGGTCCGCCCCGAGTCAGCTGCACTACGGATCGAAGGGGCCGCCCATATTGACTTCCCGCCCGACGCGCACTACAATTCACAAGGCAGGGGGCGAATACCGGGCGGTGCGGCGGCGTATTCAGGGGCAGGAGGACTGCCATGGAGGCAGAACGGACAGAGAAGCTGTGCCGGTACTGCTATGAGCCGCTCGACCCGCGCGCGAAGCGCTGCCCCCACTGCCGAATTCAGCAGACCCGGTGGGCCTGGCTTCTGCATCCAGCCGTTCTGGCTCTCCTGATGTTTTCGCCACTCGTGTTCATGGTGGCGACGGGCGCCTTCGTTCACCAGAAGTTCGGTCCCGGAAAGGACTTCAGCCGGTACAGGCACCAGCTGGTGGCCGTGGAGACCCGAATGGAACCTGGCAGGAAAGACGAATCCACCGTCCTGCTTGTCACGGGCAAACTCGAGAACAGGTCGCGGATCCCCTGGGAGGAAATCGAGACCGAATGCCGCTTTCTGGATGCCGACGGCAAGCTGATCGACGTCAACAACGACTACCATAGTCTCAGCGTCCAACCGGGTGAGAACCGCAGTTTCGCAATCACTCACTTCCCCTACCTTCCCGTAGCGGACTACGCCGCCTGCGAAGTGGAGGTCCGATGGGCGACCCAAGCGGAATAAAGGAAGCGGAAGGGGCTCAGCGCAGGTGCCGCTGGTGCACGGGGTCGCTGCATGCGGACGCGCGCGTTTGTCCCCACTGCGCCCGCTGGCAGGATCGCGCGGCCAGTGGCGCCTATCGGGTGCTTTTCGGGCCCTATCTGATATGCGCGATGGTGCTGTGCGCCATCGGGCTCCAGTGGTGGGTCATGTCCCTCGCCTCACAGCGGCTGCTGGCGCTTCGCTCGGCTGCCGGTGCGGGGGCATTCGAGAAAGAAGTGGACGTGATTGCCTCGGAGATGGTCCCGGGCGAACAGGCAGGTGAGCCCGTGCTCGCCATCGTCGGGCGGTTGCGGAACGGAGCAGAGGAGGCGCTGCGGATTGCCGTCCTCGAGGTACAGTTCACCGACGCCGCCGGCCGGCTCGTGGACGTAGGCAGGCTGGATTCCTGGTACATCCGGCCCCTGACTATTCCTCCCGACCGTGAAGCGGCCTTCCGTCTGGTGGCCCCGCCCGAACTGCCCATGAATCGCTACGCGGCGCACACCGTCTTTGTGCGCGCGACGTCGCCGGCAGATTCGCTCTTCTGAGGGAACGGCACGATGCAGGACGAGCCACATACGAAGCTATGTAGAATGTGCTTTCGGGAGATCGACCGCCGGGCGCGGGCCTGTCCGCACTGCGGACACATGCAGGTGCGCTGGCTGTGGCAGATCGTCCCGCCATTCCTGCTGATCGCCGCTGGGTTCATGGTCTATGGTGAGTGGCTCTCCGCCCGTCTCCGGCCGGACGGCTGCGCCGAAGATGCCGTCCCGTACACCGGGCAGATCACGGTGACTCAATCGGAGATGTTCAAGGGCAGCGATGTTGTCTACGTCGTCGGCAAACTGCGCAATGAGAGCGACGTGGAGTGGGAGAAGATCGGCATCGAAGCGCAGTTCTTCGACCCGCAGGGGCGCCTCATCGACGCCGAGGTGAAGAGGCACTACCTGGAGCGCCTGCTTCCGCACGGCGAGATGGCGTTCAAGGTCCGCACCGTGCCCGACCGGCCGGTGGAAGAGTACGCCGACTACGGGGTGTTAGTCGGATATGCGCAAGACATCCGGCGCGGCGCCTGGTAACGCGCAACGGCCGTCCGTGTGCCGCAGGCCCTCCGTCGCCGGAAGGGCAAAGGAGGGTCCGTGCACGTCTCCGTTCGGCCCGTTCGCGCCTGCCCTCAGAACGCACCGTGCCCCACACTGAACGCCACCGCCGCGGCGTTGTAGACGGCGTGGATGGCGATGGCCACGACCTGGTAGGGAAAGGCCATCCACAGCCGCGGCCGGTCCATCCGCTCCCAGCAGTCGCGCCAGACGCGGATCACGCCCATCCCCGCCACCAGGCTGCAGCCCATGTGCACCGCCACGCAGACCGTCCAGCGCCAGGCGACCATGGCCTGCGACGCACGCGGGATGTAGAGGCCGAGGTAGATCACGTTCTCGATGGCGGCGAACGCAAGCCCGGCCGCCAGCGCGCAGAGGACGATCTGCGCGGGCGATCGGAACAGGAACGGCCGCCGCTCGACCACGTAGAACGGCGCCGCCACCTTCATGACTTCCTCGGCGACGGGCCCGAAGACGACGACGACCAGCACGGTGAAATGGCCCTGCCGCGAGCCGAAGAACGCCCCCAGCACCGCCCACGGGCCGGCGGCCACCGCGAGCCCGAGCGTCACGGCCCAGGTGCGCGCCGCACTCACACCGTCCCGCCGTCGGACGAGCCAGTCGCGGTAGGTCAACTCGCCGGCCGGCGGCCCGCCGGCCAGCTCGCGGGAAAGGCCCGGCTCATCCCAGACGGTCCGGTCCACGCGCGCGTCTTCGCTCGCTTCGGCCGGAGCCTCGCGCCGGAGGCCGGCCGCCGCCTTTGCCTCGCTCGGGTCGGCCTTCATCGGGCCGCCGTGCATGTGCGGCTCATCAAAGACCGACGGCTTGTCCGACTTGCTGGCTCTCGTCACCGCCCGAGGTCCTCCGGTAGGCCGTGCCCGTGGCGATGAGTTCCACCATCGCCGCCCGCTTGCGCATCGTGCCCCCGCCGATGTCGGCGGTGTTGAGGCGCACGTTGCAGACGGCGTCGTAGCCCAGCCCCACCGCCTGATCCATCAGGCGCAGCACCGCTTCCCGGCGCGCGCGGGTGAGCAGGCTCTGGTAGCTGTGCAGTTCGCCGCCGACGATCTTCCGCAGGCCGGCGAGGAACGTCTTCATGTAGTCCGTGGCGATGACCACCTCGCTCATCACAACGGCCGCATGGGCGGAAGGATCTGCGGCCGGCGGGAACGTTCGGACGTCCGTCACCAGGACGTGCGCGAGGGCCTCCTCGCGCATGCGAAGCGACCGGACGTGCAGCCTCTCCGCCGTCCGGCCCGCGATCCAGCCCAGCATCAGAAGGAACCCGACCGGCACGACGCTGATCAGACTCCCCTCCATCGCACCCCCCTCTCACGGCTGCGCTTCCGGCTCGACCGTCACGGCCGTGCCGTAGGCGTAGATCTCCGCTGCGCCCGACGTGATGGAACTGGTGCTGAAGCGCACGTTGACCACGGCGTTGGCGCCCAGTTCCTCGGCCTGGGCGAGCATGCGCTCCAGGGCCTGACGGCGGGCCTCGGTGAGCAGCTCTGTGTAGCCGCGCAGTTCGCCGCCGACGATGTTCTTCAGGCCCGCCGCGAGGTCGCGCCCCACGTGCTTGGCCCGGACGGTGTTCCCCTGGACCATCCCCCTGGCCTGCACGATGCGCAGGCCGGGGATCGTCTCCGTGTTAACCACGATCATGCTCGTTGCTCTCCCTCAGTGCCCATCGGCCGCAAGAACGCCAACATGACTACCCGCACCATCCGGCCAAGTCAAGCCCTGTCAGCCCGTTGAGGAAGTGCTCTTGGTTGGCACAGGCACCCTCGCCTGTGCGCTCCTGCCTGCAAGCAGGCCGCTCCAGACCTGGACCAACAGCCGAGGGCGGCCGTTCCACACTCCGTCAACGGGCGGCCATGCGCACGGATCGCCGCCGGTCCAGTCGCCTCACCCCTCCCCCTTCGGTCGCCTGAGCAACGGCCCGAAGGACAGGAGGCGGGCGATCGGCCGGGCGCACACGATCAGCAGCAGCCCGGGGACGGCGCCCCACGGCGGCCAGGCTGTCGTCCATGCGCTCGAGGCACGGGCCAACGCCATGGCGGCCCAGGAGACCATCGCCGGCCCATCCCGAAGAACGAGCCAGGCGCCCAGCAGAACCAACCACGGCCCGAGCAGCGCCGCCCGCGTGGCGCGGCCCGCCTCCTGCGCTGCCCCGTCCCGCACGGTCATCAAGGCCAGATCCCCTTTCAGCAGCACGACAGCGAGGGCGCCCAGCGCGGCCAGCGCCGGTTCGAAGCGGTACGGGGCAGCCGCCGGCGGAGCGCCGCCGCCCGCGACGATGGACAACGCCGCCGAGCACAAAAGGTCGATGGCGAGGTAGAGCCCCAGCACGGCGAGGCCGACCTCCAGCAGTATGGGCAACGCGGGCGCCGCCGTCTCCGCGTCGGGAGCAGCCGGCTTGTGCACAAGGCGCGCCGTCGGCCAGGCAAGCCTGCCTGCCAGCCAGAGCGCGACGACGGCCAGCAGCGGCAGCATGGCGACGGCGAACAGCGCTCCGGCGACGTCGGCCGCCGCATCCAGACCGGGTTGCGCCAGGCCCAACAGATCGCCGACACGCTCCGCGATACCCCGTACGAACTCGATCAGCCTGTCCCGGCCGTCGCCGAGGACCACCGTGCGCACGCTCCAAGGATCGACGCCCATGAGCAGGCCGGCGATAACGACCTGGACAACCAGCGCCAGCGCCGCCGTGCCTCCCAAACGGATGCCGTCGCCGGCGGCGCCCTCCATGTCCGCCGCTCTCCCGAACCGGGATGCGATCCCGCGTGCGCACCGGAGAAGCAGCACGGCAAGCAGAACCGCACTCCCTGCGCTGGCGACCCAGCCCAGCACCCATCGCGGCCCCCTGCCATCCGTCATCGCCACGTGATGCGAACTCTCGATGAGCACACTGAGAGTCGAGAGCACCATCAGGAGGCCGCGCGTGCCGAACCAGAGCCCGATGAGCCACAGCCCGGCTGTCAGCATGCTCTGAGGCGGCCCGCCGGCCACCCGTCCGCAGAACGCGGCCACACTCCGCGGCCGGAGTGCAAACGCCAGCGAGAAGGAGACCGCCGCGAGGATCACGGAGATGGCGGCGAGGGCACGCGCCAGTCCGACCCCGACGTCCGGTGTCCCCATGGGCAGCAGGAGAGCCGGGGGGATCATGGCCGCAGCCGCACACATCCAGAACAGACCGGCCGTACAGACGCCGGTGGCCAGCGCTTCCTCCGGAGGCGGCGGCGCCGGGTCACAGGCCGGCAGGAGGCGGCGCGCCAGGAGCCGCGCCGCGGTGATGAACGCGACACCGAAGATCGCCGGGATCAGGACGACGGCCGCCAGGGCCGCTCGGCCGGATGCAGACAGAGCGCCGCCGCCGGAGAGCGCCGCCGGCATCATCCCCGACGCCGGGCGGATCGCCGAGGCCAGCAGGACGATGCCCAGTCCCTTGAACGTCACTTCCGCGCGCTCTTGCTGCGTCATCGGCCCTGCCCTCCGTGCTTGCGGTGAGGGCAAACGCCACCTGGTCCGGACGGCCGTGACATCCCACACGGGCCAGCACGCCCGCATCGACTACAGCCACTCCTGACTGGCGTTCGCCGTGATGATGTGCCGCCGCCAGTTCGGCGAGGTCTCCGGGAAGTCGCTCCGGTAGTGCACGCCGCGCGATTCCCCGCGCTGGCGCGCGCTCATGCACACGAGGCGCGAGACCGTCAGCATGTTCTGCAGCTCCCAGCCCTCCGGGCCGTCGAATTCCTTGTCCATCAGGTAGCGGCACCAGAAGGTGATCATCTCGAGGGCTTCGTCCAGCTCGCTGCCGGTGCGCACGACGCCGGCGCTGCGCCAGACGAGGCTGCGGAGCGAGTTGCCCACGTCGGCCAGGTTCAGGTTCCCGTAGGCGGGTTCCTCCGGCAGCCCCTGGATGGCGTGGACGGACAGCGCCTCCGGGGCCCTGTCGATGGCGGCCTGGGCCGTGGCGGCGCAGCGGCGCCCGAAGACGAGACCCTCCAGCAGCGAGTTGCTGCCCAGGCGGTTCGCCCCGTGCAGGCCCGTGCAGGCCACCTCGCCGCAGGCGAGGAGGTTGCGGATGTCGGTGCGCCCCTCCAGGTCCGTGCGCACCCCGCCGACCATGTAGTGGGCGGCCGGACGCACGGGAATCAGGTCCGCCGACGGCTCCAGGCCGAAGCGCCGGCACAGGCCCGTGATGGTCGGGAAGCGCGTCGCCAGGTAGTCGGCCGACATCGTGCGCACGTCCAGGTAGACACAGGTGTGTCCCGTACGCCGCAGTTCCTCGATGATGCTGCGGCTGACAACGTCGCGCGGCGCCAGCTCGGCGTCCGGATGGTAGCGGTCCATGAAGCGCTCGCCGGCGCGGTTGCGCAGGACGCCGCCCTCGCCCCGCAGCGACTCGCTGATGAGCGCCCGGGACGCCCCGGCGACGTAGAGCGTGGTCGGGTGGAACTGCATGAACTCCATGTCCTGAAGCGACGCGCCCGCCCGGAACGCCATGGCCAGGCCGTCGCCGGTCACAACGGGCGGGTTGCTCGTCTCCCGGTAGATGCGGCCGCAGCCGCCCGTGGCCAGGACGGTCTGGCGCGCGCGCACCATCATGAGCCCGCGGCTCTCGCTCCAGATCAGCGCCCCGTGGCACGTGCCGTCCAAGGTCAGGAGGTCCAGCGCGAAGGTGTGCTCGAAGATGTCCGTGTTGGCGCGCTCGCGCGCCCGGGCACACAGCACCGTCGCGATGGCGCGGCCCGTGGCGTCGCCGTCGGCGTGCAGGATGCGCGCGCGCCCGTGCCCGCCCTCGCGGGTGAACGAGAGCGCGTCGTTGGCCCGGTCGAAGCGCACGCCCAGCCGGGCCAGATCCTCCATGCACGCCGGCCCCTCTTCGGTGACCAGCCGCACGGTGTCCTCGTTGCAGACGCCGCAGCCGGCCTCCAGCGTGTCGCGGGCGTGCTGTTCCGGAGTGTCCCCCGGGCCCATGGCGCTGGCCACCCCTCCCTGCGCCTCGTTCGTGCTCCCGTCGTGCAGCTCACCCTTCGTAACGACCAGCACGGAGGTGCGCTCCGGTAGGGCCAGGGCGGCCGTCAGCCCCGCCACCCCGCTGCCGAGAACGAGCACGTCGGTGAATATCTGCGGGATGTTGTGGCTGCTGAAATGCACCAGGTAACGGCGGAGCTTCAGGGGTCTTCTCATGGGATCTCTGACAGTGTTCTGTAGTATTGCTGAACGACGTCGCGGTACCGGGGCGCCAGGCGCCCGTCGGCATCCTCGAACCGGCTGCGCAGGACGTCGGCCGGTAGTGTATCCGAAAGGCCCTCCGTCGCGCGCACCCCGTCGGCCGCCGCCTCGGGCGCATACACGACGCGCCCCTGGTCGGCCGCCGGCCCCTCGGGGCCCGGCGCCGACCCGTCCACATGGGCGGCCCGATAATGCTCGACGAACCGACGGAGTTCCTCCCGCTCCATCCCCAGGTCCTTCAGCAGGCCCCCCGGCAGGCTCTCGTCGCGCAGCATCCGTGCGACGGCCTCCATCGCACGGTCCAGTTCATCCTGCGACAGGGCGGGCTCCGGCGGGCCGTCCTCGGGAAGGGCGCGGACGCCGCCCCCGCCGCCGGCGGAGCCCCCCCCGCCGCCATCGCCGGGCGGCGTGCGGCCGGGCAGATCGCCGCCTTCGCCGGGCGACGCGCCGGGGTCCGCATTGCCCCGCTCGGCGCCCTGACCGGTCGAGGTCCCGGACGGTCCGCCCTCGTCCCCGCCCTCCCCTTCGGACGACGCCCCGGCGCGGGACGAACCCTCCGCCCCGCCCGGGCGCTCGCCCACCGCGCAGTCGGCGCATTCACCGGCGGCGGCCCAAGCCGCATCCGGCGCAGCCCCCCCTTCGGCTCCGCCGGGGCTCGTCGCGCCGCCGGAGCGTGCCCCACGGTCGGCATCCGAGGTCTGCGGGCGTCCTCCGCGGGCCTGGCCGCGCGCGCCGCCGCCTTCGGAGGCCCCGTCGCCGGCCTCGAACTCCGGTGCATGCCGCCGTGAGTCCTCGCGTCCTTCGCCTCCCGCGTCGGAGTCCGCCGGCTCGTGCGTGCCCTGCACACCGGCCCCCGCTTCATCGGCCGGCGCCGCTCCGGATGCCTGGCCGTCAGCGGTCTGCGGGGCGGCGTCTGCCACCGGATCGGCCTCTTCGTCGGCGGCCCGGGGAGCGGCCGTTTCCTGCGCTTGCGCCAACGCGCGGGCGATCCGGCGTGCCTGAGCCGTCAGCGCGTCGGCGTGGCCCCCGGCGCTTTCCGCTTCATCCTGGCCGGCCTGTCCGCCGGGGGCGTCCTGGCGGGCCGGGGCCTCTGCGGAGCGCTCGTCGGAGTCGGCCGTCGGGGCGGTGTCGCGCGCGGGCAGCGCGGGAACGAGGATGCGGCGCTCCTCGGTACGCACCGTCTGCGGCCGGTCGGGCCGGTTGTCCACGGCCTCCAGGCAGTAGGCCAGCACGGACCCCGGCCGCAGCGGCACTCCGGCCAGGTCCCATTCGTACGCGCCGCGGGGCACGGAGGCGACGGCGGGCTCGGCGACCGTGTCCATGGAACCGGCCATGCCGTTCGCGCGGTAGTGCAGGTTCACCCGTGCGATGCCGAAGTCGTCCCGCGCTGCGTACCCCAGCAGGACCTTCGCGTCGCGCTTGGCCTCCAGCCCGTCTTCCGGCGCCAGGAGTTCGATCGTCGGAGGCCGGTCCGGGCGGCTGGTCAGCTCATAGACCACGGGCGAAGGGTTCGCGAACGAGGCGCCGTTCGGATACGGCGGCGTCTCGAAGCAGATGGAGTAGCGTTCCGAACGCCGCACGAAGAACCGGCCCCGCAGCGTCCGCCGGTCGGCCCCCACGTCCATGGCCAGCCGCCGGCCGGGCGCGAACTGCACGAAGCCCGCCCGCGCGGGCAGGTTCGTGCGCGCCTCGACGGTCACCTCCGTCCCCTGCACCACGTCGGCGCTGCCGCCGTCGACCGTCTGCACGGGCAGCCCCGTGTAGGCCGGCGGGGCGATCGTCATGCGCACGTCCGCCACGGCGGGCACCGGCAGCAGCCGGATGGCGAATCGCTCGCTGCGCGTGTCGCCGGCGACCAGGTGATACTGCCCGTCCTCCAGCAGCGGCGGGAACGCGCCCTCCCACCGGTGCGGCCCCGCTGGAACGAGCGGCAGGCGACGGCCGGAGAACGTCGTCCCGTCCCAGATGACGTCGACGGCGGCCGGCTCGACGCCCGTCGCGGTCACGCCCACTGCGGGCGCGGACCCGACGATCGCGTAGACGTCGCCCGGCGCGATCTCGACCAGGCGGGTGGCCGTCGGGGGCAGGATATCGGCCCGCGGGTTCATCAGCCGCCGCACGCTGGCTCCGGCGCTCTTGGGCGAGATCAGTGCGTAGAGCGCAAAGGCCGCCAGCACGGCCGCGACGGCGCCGGCCAGCCTCACGTAACGGGCCGGGTCCACGGCCACCCGGGCATCGAGCGACCGGACGTGCACGGCCGCCCTGCTCCGCATCAGGCGCCGGAGTTCCAGCGGGACCGCCGGGTCCTTCCGGCACTCCAGGTAGCTGATGAGCGTGTTCTTCAACTCCGGGCGGCACACTTCCATGCGCCGCGCCACGTAGAGCCGGCCGGTGCGCCTCAACAGCGGCGACAGCGTGGCCAGCAGGGCGGCGCCGGCCGCCGACCACGTGAAGGCGTGGAAGAACGTCAGACGCCCCCACCTCTGCAGCACCAGCCCGTGGTCGATCAGAACGCCCGCAAACAGCGCGGTGACCACCAGCAGGGACACCCACAGGTAGCCCCACCCCCACGTCCACACGACCAGCGCCCGGCGGACGGCGTCGATCCGGCGCACGATCGGATCGGCCGAGCGATGTCGGCGCTCTCTGCCCTGGCGTGCCATGGCGGGGTCTCACAGATGCATGGGGGCGAATCTCCCGTCATTATAGTGGGGCCCACACCGCCAGTAAACACCGCCGTCGAACCGGGATTGACAGGCCCGCCGACGGCGACGTACGATATCGTGGACGCGCGGCCCCGAGCGCCGCGCCCGCCGTTGGGTTCCAGTCAGGGAGGGTGACATGAGACGGTCTGTGGTGTGGGTGCTGGCGGCTTCCGTCGTGCTTCTGCAGGCGTCCGTTGCCGGGCAGACCGTGGACCCGGCCGAGGCGCTCGGATGCCGCGTCGTCGGCCTCCGCGTGGTGGGCGACACGGGCACCGACCCCGACACGTGGGACTGGGAGATGATGCCGTTCGGCGAGCGGATGGGCACCACGCTTGTGCTGGCGGTCATCTCCCGCTCTGCGGAGGTCGTGCCGCTGGCGACGGCCGTTGCGCAGTTCCGGGCCTTCCGCGACAGCGCCGGCACGGACCTGGCCGCCCCCGAACCCGACGAGGCGGCGCTGGAGTACTGGGAGCTGAACGTAGGGCTCAACCCGGCGTCGCCGAAGCTCGTGCGCCTCATGGAGGTCCGGGCCGGCAGCATCCCGGCCGCCGGCAGCCGTTCGATTCAGGCCGAAGGCACGCTGGCGGTCGTTGCCGGCATGCAGCCCGCGGCCGCCCGTCAGGAGGCCGTGCCGCTCCGGAAGGGCACCCGGATCACCGCCGGCCCCGTGCCCTTCGAGATCACCGAGGTCACCGTGGCCGATGCCGCCGACGCCCCGGCCGAGGACGACATGTCGATGGCCTGGCCGGCCGAACCGGTGATGACCGTGACGCTCGAGGCCCGCGAGGCGCTCGGGCAGATCGCCTACCTGGAGATGCTCGACGCCGACGACAAGCCCATCCAGTGGACCAGCCAGGGGAGCGACACGAGCCTGTCGTTCGCCGACGACGGGACGCCCTCGACCGAGGGGAGGTTCCGGATCGGCCTGCCGCAGAAGCGGGAGACGGTGACGGTGGTGGTCCACTACTACGGCGAGGTCCGGAAGGTAGAACTGCCCTTCGCCATCGACTGCGGCGTGGTCGTGGAATCGCTGACCGCGCCGTGACCCGGCCGCACCCGGACGGCCGGCGAGGACGCCGCCGTCTCGTGTGGCACAGCCACCTCCGGCTGTGGCTGCATGCGCCCCAGCACGGAACGCACAGCCGGGGGCGGCTGTGCCGCACACGGCGGTCCGGCTTCCTTTCCCTTGACACCCGGCCGTCCCGGTGTAGAATCCCGGGCCAGGTTTCGGACTGACTGATCAACGAATCCCCCTCTGCCGGAGGCGTCGAATGACCGTTGCGAGAGCGCAGAGCGTCGTCGTGTCACGCCTCGGGCGGGCTCGATCCTGAGGGCGCGTTCGCGTCCTTGACTGAATGATCCGGCCGTCCCATTTGGGGCGGCCGGTTTCGTTTTGGCGCACCGGCCGCAGGCGTGACAACCTGCGGCTTCTTCTTTTTCGTCGGTCAGCACTCAACCACCGGGAACATCTATGACATCCGCGAAGGTTGTCGTCAATGCGTCCATCCACGGCGTGAAGCACAACAGCCGCGGCCCGGCCTCGCCTTCGGGCGCCGTCGCCGCTTTTGCACAGAATGCACAGACATGCAGGGAGTCACTGCATGCGACGACGATACGAATCACGCGCCGCACAGGCCGTCCCCGAGGCCGCCTGCGTCTGCGCGCAATGTCGCAACGTCATACCCGGCCAGGCGCCGGGCACCGAACATAGAAACCACTGTCCGCACTGCCTCTGGAGCCTGCACGTCGACATGCGCTCGGGCGACCGTCGCTCGGGCTGCCGGGGGCTCATGGAACCCATCGCCGTCTGGGTCCAGAAGAACGGGGAATGGGCGCTCGTGCATCGCTGCACGGAGTGCAGCGTCGTGCGCACGAACCGCATCGCCGGCGACGACAGCGTGCTGCTGCTGATGTCGCTCGCCGTGCGTCCGCTGGCGCGTCCGCCGTTCCCGCTGGACTCGCTGCGGCACGGGCTCGCCGCGCCGCCGTGACCCGGCTGCCACGGGCGTGTATACTGGGGCCTTCACTCACGGTGAGGGCCCCATGCACGTACCGGAGCCGTACGGCGACGACATAGCGGCGGTCTACGACCTGCTGGTCGAGGGGCACGAGGATGCCGAGGTCGGCGGGCGGGAGCTGGCCTTCATCCTCCGGGCCCTGCGGGAGGTGTGTCGGCGTCCGGTGCACGATGTCCTCGACGCCGGCTGCGGCACGGGCAAGCACCTCATCCCCCTCGTGAGAGAAGGCTTCCGTCTCACGGGCATCGACTACAGCGAGCCGATGGTCCGCGAGTGCCGCCGCAAGCTCGACCGGCGCGGCCTGGATGCCGAACTGCTCGCCGGGGACCTGCTCGAGTTCGACCGGCCCGCGGCCTTCGACGCCGCCCTCGCGATGCATTCGGTCATCTGCTACCTCGTCGAGACCGAGCGCATCATCCTGGCGCTCCGCGCCCTGCGGCGGGCGCTCCGGCCGGGCGGCCTGCTGCTCCTGGACAACGTCAACGTGCTCGCGCAATGGATCACGTTCGACGAGACCTACTGGGACAAGCGCGTCGGCGAGACCATGGAAGTCGAGTTCCAGGAACGCCGACGCTTCGACGACTTCGCCGCGCTGTTTCACCTGGAGGTCAGGGCGACGGTGCGGGCGGAGGGCCGCGAGCACGGGATCCACAACGAGGACGTCCTGCGCGTCATGACGGTCGGCGAGCTATGCTGCTACCTCAGGGAAGCCGGCTTCCGCGTCCTCGCCGCCTACCCCGCCTTCGACTTCGACACGTCCGACGAGCCCTCCGGCGACCGCACCATCCTCCTGGCCGAAGCGGCGGCGGGAGCCAGAGGATGGAGATCGCACGCAGAAGGGCCTCCTGCAGCTCGCCCTTCCTGACGTCTTCTATGAGGCCCCTTGCCCACTCAGGCAACTGTTCTTGCTCCACGGCAACCTGCAGGGCGCTGAGCGTGGAGACCGGACCGTCGAGGATCCTCTCGCGCTCCTCCACGGGCCCCCAGGCCTCACGGAAGGTTGCAGCTGCTTGCGCCTGCAAAGACCCGATGACATTCCGGTAGTCGCTGTACGCAGGCCCGATGCCGAGCAGGTGGTAGTCGAACACGACGGCTTGGATCGGTTCTCTCCTCGATAGCGCCATGTTCGTCCAATGGAAGTCGTTGTAGTTGAGCGTCTCGGGCAGTGACCGCATGGCGGCCTTGATGGCTTCAATGTGCGTTGCCGCCAGCTCCCAGACTGCGTTGTCGGCCATGTCAAGCTTGCGGCCGACGGACAGGATGCTCTCAACTCTCAGAGCATCACACTCCCGGGTCAGGAAGTCGGGCGGTGCATCAGATCGCCGAAGCAGTCTGCGGCCGGCTCGGTGCAGTTCGTGGTACCACAATGCCACTGCCGCCCCAGTGCCTGCCTCTGCGACGTCGTCCCGACTCGCCAACCGCCATTGCGGACTGGTGGCCAGGTCGTCCAACAGCAAGGCGTTATCCGTAAACGCATGGACTCGAAGCGTCGGGACACCAAGGTCCTGCAGCAGCTGGTAGGCCCGGACTTCGGTCGCCCGCCGGCCTGACGGGCACCACTTCAGGACATAAGACCTCTTCTCCTGTGTGATCCGGCAGACACAGGTACCGGCTCTCTCATGAAGCACCTCGACAACCGAGGCACGGTCGAGCCCAAGCTGGTGCAGTACGGTCCCGGTCTGCATTCCCTCCTCTTCGTCCGGTCATGTCCGGCTATCGATTCTGTGCTCGCCGCGCACCGAGTCGGGTTATCCGCAGGCTACTCGCCAGTAGCTTTGAACTGGCTGAGGATCTTTGCGATTGCTTCGGTAGCTTCATCGGGATCCGGCAGACCCTGGAACGCCACCTCCGGACGCGTCGCCACTCCTTCACCCGTCACGCTGCTTGTGCCCGGGGTATAGATGCCGAGCTGCCAGATGCCGAACAGCCGTTGCAGGATGTTCTGGCGCTGCTCCAGGTCGGTCACCTTGTGATAGGGCACGGAGTGACGGATGCGGAGCAATATCCCGCCCGGGGGCGCGCCGCCCAACTTCCGGGGCGCGGTCGGCGTCACCCGCGACAGCATCGAGGGCGTGGACATCCACGTCCCCGTCTACAGCTTCAACGAGACTCACTACCTCTCCGACGCCTACGTGACGCCTGGCTACAAGGGCACGCTCTTCCAACTGACGGGGAAGGTCAACCAGTCGTCGTTCCGCGGATTCTCCACGGGAGAGGTCATCTTCCTGGGGGCTTCGGGCTCCATGCGGGGGGGCGACGACTGGGAGATCAGCTTCCGCTTCGCCGCCAGCCCGAACCGGCGCGACCTCGTCATCGAGAACATCTCCGGCATCAGCAAACGCGGTTGGGAGTACCTCTGGGTCAGCTACGCCGACGATGAGGACGAGGCCACCGGCTTCCTGGCGAAGAGGCCGGTGGCCGTCTAAGTGGAGCAGGTCTACGAGTACGGCGACTTCTCGAGGCTGGGGATAGGGACATGAGTGACCGTCTGCAACCAGATTACTCGGTCTTGCGGCGTTCGATGACGTGGATACGAATCCATCGGCACCGTGAGCACCAGCCCAGTGTCCAATTCCGTCCCGCACCCCATAGGCGTATGCCGTACTTACCCCAAGGCTCGGTGAATCCGCATTTCCGGCAGCGAACCACCCAGCCGGGAGCTCGACGCTCCCACTTCTCGATCTGCTCTTTGCCTGCTTCCTGGGCCAACGCGCTTCTCCATCGACGGGGAAAGGCAGCGGCTGAATACACAATGGTTGAACAGCATTATATAGCGACTTGTGGCAGGTGTCTATGGGTAACGACATGAAAAGGGTCCGGTCGGGCGACTCGCTCCGCATCCCGGCGCAGGCATACAACAGCTTCATCGACGCTGCCCGGGCGCGGCGCGAGAGCGCCCACGTCTTCACGCGCATGCCAGGCGGCGCCGGCCTGCCCGGCGGCACGGTCATGGCCTTCAACGCCGCCGGAGAGGATGCGCCCATGCACGGCCTGGTCGAGTTCAAGCCGACGGGACAGACCCAACGCCAGGTCGAGTTCGTGAAGCCCGGCGCTCCGGGCGGAGCGGGCGTCTACGGGATTGCAGTCGAGCCCGTGCCTTCCGGCGCGATGGGCGTGGGCGCCTGCAGCGGCGGCCCGTGGCCCCTCCTGGTGGACGATCCCGAGGTCGCGGCCTCGCCCGGCCGCACCTGCGGCCCCGACATGCGCTCGGGCAACGGAGTCACGCCGTCCTGGTCGGCTACGGCCGGATCAGCGACGTTCGTGACGGTCCGCGCGGCGCAGGAGCAGCCCGACGGAGCGCGGCTGGCCCTGGTGCGGTTCCACCACACCGGCGGCATCTACCAGGTCACCGAGGTGACTGGCGGCGTCTGCACGGTCGGCCGGTAACCGTTCACGGGTCTCCCGGTCAAGCAGGCAGGAGCGACGGCGCGGGCTGGCCGGTGAAGTGGGCGCGGAGGGCGTCATGAAGGAACTCGAAGACAGAGCGGTCCTGTTGGGCGCAGCTTGCGCGGGCGGTCCAGATCCGTTCGCACCATCTGCGTCCCGGCTCCCCGCGCGTGCCCTGCGTGATGCGCCGGGCGATCACCACAAACCTGAGCGCCTGCTCGGCAAGATTGTTGGTCGGCTCCACGCCGGGCGTCGTGATGAAGCGGAAGTAGGCGTCGCCGTGCCTGCGGAATCGCTCCGCCAGGTTGCGCGCCTCCCTGGTCTAGGGCGGGTGGGTGGCGGCATGCACAATCACCTTGCGCTGCCTCTCCAGGACGCGCGCGAACCGGTCCGGAGGCATGCTCTCCCGCCGGTGGATGGTCCGGAACAGAACGCGCAGGTGACCCAGGAGCCGCTCGCCGTACCTCTTCGAGTGGCCCTCCGCAGTCGGGGCAGCAGTCGAGCCGATAGTCGCGCGTCTGGTCGATCTGGTCGGGCGGGAAGGGCGTGCGCTCGTGGCGGGGATGGCCGGGCTGGCCGCCGATGCGGCGTTTCTTGCCGCGCCGCCACTTGGCCGCCGGCGGCTTGACGATATCGCTGGACGGCGGCTTGTGGGAGTTGGAGGAGTCCTTGCGCAGCCGGGCAATCTCGGACTCAAGCGAGGCGTTGTGCGCCTCCAACTCCGTCACGCGTGCTTCCAGAGCGACCAGAAGGGCTTCGAGCCGCCTGCAGTTGGGGCATCCGGATGTCGCTGCGTCTGCCATGATGCGGCAGGATACGCAAACCTCGAGGGCAGATTCTCAGGAAATCCGTGAACGGTTACGAACTTCATTGCTCGCCACCCTCGGGCGGCACCATTGGCTCCAGGGTCCTTATCAGGTCGGGCAGGTCCCGCACGGCGACCTCCCAGAGAACGTCGTAGTCGGTGTCCATGTAGTCGTGCACGATGCGGTGCCGAATCCCCGTAATCTGCTTCCACGGGATCTCCGGGTGGGCCTGCCGCATCGATGCCGACACGCGGGCCGCTGCCTCGCCGATCGTCTGCACGAGGTGGGCAACGACGATCCGCAGGTCCTCGTCGTCGTCGTAATCGGACCGGGACTTCCCCTCGACTCTGGACCTCGCCTTGCGCGCCGTGTCCAGCATGTGGCCGAGGTAGACGTTGTCATCCCTCTGCATACTGCACCTCCGCCTCGTCCAGCACGCGGCTCTTCAGGCGCCGATTCAGGTACTTCGGGTTCACCATGTCCACCGTGCGGCCTCCCAGGAGTTCAGACAGCCCCTCCTCGATGTCCACAACGGCCAGGCCGGGTGTATGCTCGGGCTCAAACTCCACGAGCACGTCCACGTCGCTGGCGGGCCCGAAGTCGTCCCGCACGACCGAACCGAAGAACGAGAGCTTCCGGATATGGTGCCGACGGCAGAACTCCGCCAACGCCTCCTTGTCCAGAGCGATGCGCGCCATGGTCCCCTCCTCAGTGTGCAGCCGCAGATAGACGCAGATGAACGCCGATTAGAAACGACGACGGCCCGTTTCACCTCGACCCTCGGCTTCCCGAAGTTCAGCAGGAGGCACAGGCGCAGTCCGGCAGCTGCCACGTAGTCCACGCATTGTGCCAGGTGAACGTCGTCAAGCTGCTGCACCGCCTTCAGCTCCAGCAGTGGGGAGCCCTCAACGAGCATATCGGCTGCGTAGTCGCCGACGATCTTCCCATCGCAACGGACCTGGATCGGCCACTGTTGGTGCGCCTTGAGTCGCGCCTTGCGTAACTCGCGCGCCAGCGCATTCTCGTAGACCTTCTCCGCAAGACCACATCCCAGCACACGGCTGACCGCAAACGCACTGCCGATCACGGTATCGGTCAGTCTGTCTGCTTCATCCGTGTTCATCGGCGTTCATCCGCGGTCTCATGTCGTTTTGAGCCGGCACTGCAGCGCGAGGTTGGCGGCCAGATCGTCCGTCAGGGCAATGCACGGCATACGAACAGGTCCTCTTTGTCCAGGCCGAGCGCCTTCACCGTCGCTTCTTCCAGCGTCTCGTCAAGGCAGATAAGGAACGATTGCTCCCGATCATCATCGGTCACGCGGAACAGCAGCTCGAAACGGCTCTTGCTGCGGGGGTAAGGCTGCCCCGTCTTCGCCCATCTCGCGCAGAAGGGCCTCGATCCTGTCGCGGGCGAGTCGCGACGGCGCGTTCCGGCTGTTCTCCCACCGGCTCACCGTCGGCAATGCCACGCCGAGTCTGACCGCCAGTTCCTGCTGCGTCAGCCCGAGGCGTTCTCTCACGCTTCGGACGACCTGCGCCAGATCGTCATGCGGGTTCAAGGCGACGTCCTCCCCCTCGAGGCCCGTTCGTTCTTCCGGCCGGATCACAGCCCGCGTAATCAAGTGCTATATCATACTGCCGAGGGCACGCGAGTCAAGGCTCGGCCGATGGCCGAGGCGGATGGCAGCGTTGGCCGGAGGGTGAGTTACGGCGACTTCACGACGACCAGGGCGATGTCGTCCTCGGGGGGACGGCCCGATTGCCGCGCTCTGTTGAGCAGGCGCTGACGCACTGAGGGCGCTCAGGTTCTGCCCCCGAACTCATGCACCTCCAGCGGCTGGTGGTCGAGGCGCGGCCTCCAACTGCCCGTCGGCCGGGCAGTCCAGACGGCGGGTGGCAACCGCACGTTCTGCGCTCCCTCCTTTCCGCGCCGCGCTTCGGCGGCTATAATGCCGCCCGCAGACAACGCAATGTGGATCGGAGGGATTGCATGGACATCAGCCGGATCGCACAGGACAACCTGAAGGCATTGAGTAAGAACGCCTACCCCGGACGCGGCATCGTCATGGGGCTGACGCCCGACGCCGCCCGGTTCGTCCAGGTCTACTGGATCATGGGCCGGAGCGAGAACAGCCGCAACCGCGTTTTCGTCCGCGACGGCGACGTCGTGCGCACGGCGCCCTACGACGCATCGAAGGTCAAGGACCCTTCCCTGATCATCTACAACGTCGCACGCCCGCTCGGCCGCAAGCACATCGTCTCCAACGGCGACCAGACAGACACGATCTTCGACACCCTCCGCGGCGGCGGCACCTTCGAGGAGGCCCTGTTCACGCGCACCTTCGAGCCCGATGCGCCCAACTACACGGCCCGCATCTCCGGGCTGACGGACCTGGACGATCCGCAGCAGGCCTACAAGCTGTCCGTCATCAAGGCGCCGGGCGGCAATCCCGCCCATTGCACGCGCCAGTTCTTCAGCTACGAAGGCGGCATCGCCGGCTACGGCCACTGCGTCACGACGTACGCGGGGGACGGCAGCCCCCTGCCGGCCTTCGAGGGCGAGCCCCGCCTGCTGCCGATCGGAGAGGAGCCGGCGGCGGTGGCAGAGACATACTGGACGGCGCTGGACGGGGACAACAAGATATCATTGCTTGTGAAATCGATCGACCGCACGACGGGAAGGTGCGAGCTGCACATCGTCAACAAGCACCAGTAAGCGGAGACAGGCCGGCGGAGGGACCGATGGTGCCTGACCTGGTGCCCGGCGAGGCCGAATTCCTGGAGGCGGCCCGGCAGGTGCTTCCCCGGCGGACGGCCGAGCTGCTGCGCGGCCTGCACGACTTCACGCGGGAACGTCTGGAGGCGGCGGCGCTCTGCCGCACGCGCATCAGGACGGCACACGAGGCGGGCGATCCGGTGGGTGTCGAACTGCACGCGTTCCTGCGCGAGAGCTGGGGGGTGCTGGACGGCCTGGCCCGCGAGGTGAGTGCGTGCATGGCGCACCTGGCCCCCGAGGCCGGGCCCGGCCCTCCCGGCGGAATGTGGCGGCGGTGCACCTTCTACGTGCTGCGCCGGACGCTGCACGCACATCCGAGCACGGCCGACCACCCGGTGAGCCGGCTGCTGTGGGAGCACACGCGCACGGCGCCCGCCCTGCCCTACCGCCGCCTGAGCTTCCTGTACAACCTGAGCCTGTTCCTGCCGCTCTGGCCGCTGCCGGAGCCGGGCCGCCTGCCCGGCCGCGACGACGTGCCGGAGGCGGCACGAGGATCGATCCGGGACGCCGGGCTGCCGCCGTGCGGCCTGCGGGAGGGCACGCGGGAGATACGGGACTGGCTGGAAGGACTGCTGGGGGAGTGCTACGCGCGGCTGACGGACGCCCTGCGCACGGCTACTCGATGATGCGGGGCACGCGGAAGAAGCCGTCCATACGCTCGGGCGCGTTCTGAAGCGCTTCCTCGGGCGAGAGAGACGCCCCCGCCTGGTCGGGGCGGAAGGGCGCCGGCACCGCGATCCCGTGCACGAGCGGCTCGACCCCGCCCGTGTCCAGCTCGTCCAGCTTGGCCACGTAGTCGAGGATCGCGCTGAGCTGTTCGGCAAACGCGGTCTTCTCCCCGTCCGTCAGGTCCAGGCGGGCGAGGAGGGCGACGTGCTCGACTTGCTCGCGCGTGATGGCCATGGGGCCGCCTCAGAGAGGCTTGGTCACTTTGCCGTCCCGGATGCAGCGCGTGCAGACGAGGATGCGCGTCGGCGTGCCGTCCACCAGCGCCCTGACCTTCTGGAGGTTCGGACGGAAGGTGCGGTTGGACACGCCGGTCGTCTTGATGCCGACGCCGCCGAGGTGCTTGGCCCGGCCGCGGTGGGCGTACGAGCGCCCCGTCGTCGTCCCCCGGCCGCAGATGGAACAGACCCTGGCCACGGTTGATCTCCCTGGAATGAGGCGATGTCTTCTGGAAAGAGGCCCATTATAGCCAATTGCCGCGCGCCGTGCAAACGCCGCGACGCCCCGGGCGGCGTCCGGCAGTCGGCACGGAGGCGGCGGGCGGGGCCTGTCACTTGCCGCCGGGGCCGGCCTTCTGTAAGCTGGGGCCTTCGATGCCGCCCGCCCCGCTGCGAACGAGGTGCACCACATTGAGCCAGTCCCAGGCGCCGCCCGGCCGCCCGCTGCCCCCGTCGGCCCCCCTGGTGGGCGGCGGGCCGCTGCACGTCGGCCTGCGCTACCTGACGCGCAAGCGGCTGGCCCTCGTGGCCCTGCTCGGGGTCGCGCTGAGCGTGGGCACCATCATCGTGGTGATGAGCGTCTTCGCGGGCTTCCACATCGAGATGACCTCGACGATCCGCGGCTACCTGAGCCACCTGACGATCACGCCGGCCACCGGCGAGCAGTTCGGGCTGGCGGACTGGGAGGCCTGGGCCGCCCAGATCCGCGCGGCCGGGCACGTCGAGGGCGTCGCCCCCTTTGCACAGGGCTTCGCCCTTGTGCGGCTGCGGGGCATGGACGACCTGAAGCCCGTCCTGTTCCGCGGAGTCCACCCGGAACTCGAGGGGCAGGTGGCCGACCTGCCGGAGTACATGCGCGTCGGCGCCCTGCCGGACCTGCTCAGGACCTATCCCGACCCCCAGCGGCCCGAGGCCCGGCTGCCGGCGTGTTTCGTGGGCGAGCAGTTTGCCGGCTTCGCCCCGCCCTTCCAGATCTACGACCCCGAACGTCTCGGCGAGGAGCCCGGCCATATCGTGCTGGTGACGGCCACGGGCGAGCTGACCGCCCGGCCCAAACGCTTCGCCGTCAACGGGATGTTCCGGACCGGCTACAGCGATTTCGACGCCGGCTACGTCGTCATGTCGCTCGAGGCGGCCATGGACCTTGCCGATACCGGCGGCAGCGTCAGCGGGCTGAGCGTGCGCCTGGACGACTACGCGAATGCCGACGTGGTGCGCGACGAACTCCGCGCGCGGCTCTCGCCCGGCGCCCTCCTGCGCACGATGGACGGCGCCGACCCGGTCGCCGAGATCGCCGTCAGCGCCGACGGTTCGCGGATCGCCGGATACACGCCGCGCGGCGACGTCGTCGTGTGGGGCGCCACGGACGGCCGGGAGGCGTGGCGCCTGCCGGCCGCCGGGGCGGACGTGACCGCCATCGCCCTGGCCCCGGACGGCCGCCGCCTCGCGGCGGGCCGCCGGGACGGCACCGTGCAACTCTGCGAGGTCGGCGCGGGCGGCACGGCGACGCTGGCGCCCGCGGAGAGCGCGGTGACGCAACTGGCCTACTCGCCGGACGGATTCCTGCTCGCCGTGGGGCGCGCCGACGGCCGCGTGAACGTCCTCGACGCACCCGATGCGGAGTCCGGGGAGGAACCGCACGAGTATGCCGCAGCGGACGTCGGCCCGGGGCCGGTCACCGCGATCGCCTTCGACGCGTTCAGCGAGCGCCTGCTGGCCACGGAGGGGAAGGGACGGTCCGTGCTCCTGGACCTCGAGGGCGACGGCCCGGCCGTCCGGCTGCCGCCGATGCAGACGGCCGGCTGGACCGCCGCCGCGTTCTCTCCCGACCGCACGCAGGTGCTGACGGCCGACGCGACGGGGCTGGCGGCCCTGTGGGACGCCGCCGACGGCCGGATGCTGCGCGCCTGGCAGGCCGCACGGGAGCCGATCGCGGCGGTTGCGTATGGAACGCGACCCGGCGAACTGCTGACGGCGGGCGCGCGGGACGTGCGCGTCTGGAGCGTGCACGGCGACGATGCGATGTGGCTGCGCCAGATCGTGCCGACGGGGTCCGAGGCCACGCGCCGGGCGGCCTTCCTCGGCGGGGGCCGGCACATGGCCCGCGTCGGCGAATCCGGCCGCCCGCAGGTCGTCTACAGCGGACCGCCCTTCCTAGTCGAGACGTGGGAAGAGCGACAGAAGACGCTCCTGGACGTGGTGGCCATGGAGAAGTTCCTCCAGGGGCTCATCATGAGCCTGATCCTGGTCATGGCCGAGTTCTTCGTGTTCGCCATCGTGACCGCCGTCGTCAACGAGCGCCGCCGCGACGTGGGCATCCTGAAGGCGATCGGATACACGCGCCGTCAGATATGCGCCGCCTTCCTGCTGGTGGGCACCGCCATCGGAACGTTCGGCGCCGCCGCAGGCGTGGTCGGAGGCGTCCTCTTCTCGCAGAACATCGACGCCATCCGGCTTTTCATCCGCAGACTGACCGGATTCGATCCCTTCCCGGCAGACATCTACTTCTTCAGCTCCATCCCCCACTACGTCGAGCCGAGGATGGTGGTCGTGACGGCGGGCGGAGCCATCCTCTGCAGCATCCTGTTCAGCCTCATCCCCGCCCTTCGCGCCGCCCGCCTGGACCCCGTGCGCACGCTGCACTACGAGTGAACGACCTTGCCACGAAGCGCACGAAGAACACGAAGCACGGCAGGAAGAACGGCAACGGACTTGAGGAGCTCCGGCTGTGACCCAACACAGCCCCAATGGGCGGAGACTCGAAGGTAGCCGACGTAGCGCCGGCGTCCCCGCCGGCTGTGCCGGAGGCGTCCCGCCTCCGGGACGTAAGGGTGTGAACGTTCGCGGCATGTGGAACGTCGGGCGGGCAGGATGCCCGCCCCACTGCCGGCCGGAGGCCGGCGCTACTGCCCCTCCGCACGGGCCAGGCTGATGGTCATCTCGCCGTCGCCGATACGCACGGTCTTCGTCTCGCCCTCG
>JAAYEJ010000043.1 GCA_012728835.1 Candidatus Brocadiaceae bacterium
GAAGAGATCCTCGAAAAGCTCCTGGCCCTGAACCTGTCGAGGGCGGTGTAGCCCCGCCGCCCCCGGCTGGGATGCCGTAGACGACGGCGGGCGCTCACGCCGGGACGCCAGGGCGCCAGGGGCGGTGGCCGCGCGGGACCGCGCGCCTCTTTGACGGGCCCACAGGGGGGCGATAGAATGAGCCGACGCGGTCGGGCGTGTGCCCGCCTGTCCGTCACCACCGCAGATTCGTTCTTCCGGAGACCGAGAGAGATGACTCCACTTCGCGTCGGCATCGTGGGCTCCAGGTTCGCCGCAGGCTTCCATGCCGACTGCTACCGCCGCCTGGACACGGCGGAGGTCGTGGCCGTGGCCGCCATCGACAACCTCGAGCCGTTCGCGGCCGAATGGGGCATCCCCGACACGTACGAGGACTACCGGCAGATGCTGGCGCACGCCGACGTCGACCTGGTGAGCGTCTGCCTGCCCAACTTCCTGCACCACGAGGTGGCCGTGGCGGCCGCCGAGGCCGGCAAGCACGTGATCTGCGAGAAGCCGCTGGCCACGACCGTGGCCGACGGCGAGCGCGTGATCGACGCCTGCGCAAAGGCCGGCGTGAAGCTGTTCTACGCCGAGGACTGGGTGTTTGCGCCGAGCCTGATGCGCGTGGGCGAGATCCTGGCCGAGGGGGCCGTCGGCGAGGTACTGTACCTGAAGGCCAAGGAGGTCCACAACGGGTCGCATTCGCCCTTCGCCAAGAAGAAGAGCACCTGCGGCGGCGGCTCGCTGATCCACCTGGGCATCCACCCGATCGGCTACGCCCTCTACCTGCTGGGCGGGGCCGACAATCCGGTCGTGGAGGTGGTGGGGCAGACGACCGGCGGGCTGGCCGACAACTTTGTGCACAAGGACTTCGAGGGCGAGGACTGGGCCGTGGGCGTGCTGAAATTCCGCGACGGCCGTCGCGCCTTCATCGAGGGCAACTACATCACCGTGGGCGGTATGGACGACGTGGTGGAGATCTACGGCACCGAAGGCGTCGTCAAAGTGGCACTGACGTTCGGCTCGAACGTGGACGTCTACTCGCGCAAGGGCTACGGCTACGCGATCGAGAAGGCCGACTTCACCCACGGCTGGACCAAGCCGGCGGTCGACGAGTTCTACAACCTGGGCTACGTGCGCGAGATCGAGTACTTCGTCGACTGCATCCTGAAGGACCAGGAGCCCAGGTACGGCGTCAACGGGCAGGCGGGGCTGGAGTGCCTCAAGGTCGTCCAGGCGCTGTACCGCTCGGCCGCCGAGGGCCGCGCGGTGCGCGGGCCGTTCTGAAACGCAACGCACCCGGAGGAAGACCGGGACAGGAGCACCATGCCCAGATACACGGACTTCGACGTGCCGGTGGAGGTGGCGGGCGTGCGGATGCGCAATCCGTTCTACGTCTCCAGCGGCCCGACGACGATGACGATCGAACAGTTGGAGCGCATCCAGGCGACGGGCTGGGGCGGCGCCTCGCTGAAGCTCACGGTGGACCCCCTCCCCTACATCAACCGGCACCCGCGCTACGGCTACTACCCGCAGAAGGGCTTCCTGACGTTCACCGCGGAGCGCCGGCTGGTCCTGGACGAACTGCTGCGCCTGATCGAGGAGGGCCGCCGCCGCACGCCCGAACTGGTGCTGTGGTCCAACATCACCTACGCCGGCGATGCGGGCCTGGAGGGCTGGGCGGAGATGGCGCGCCGCTGCGAGGCCGCCGGCGCGCACGTGAACGAACTGAACATGTGCTGCCCGAACATGTCGTTCAACCTGGAGGTGAGCGGCCGCGACACCGGCGGGCCGCGCACGGGCGCCAGCCTGGGGCAGAATGAGCGCGCCGTGGCGCAGATCGTGCGCGCGTGCAAGGAGGCCACGTCCATCCCCCTGTTCGTCAAGATCACGCCGGAGGGCGGCGATCAGGCGGCGATCGCCGCAGCGGCCCTCGAGGCCGGGGCCGACGCCGTGGGCGGCAACGGCAACCGACTGGGCATCCCCCCGCTGGACCTGGACCGGCCCACCAGGTCTTCGTTCGCGCTGCAGGAAGAGATCAGCATGGCCTGCATGAACGGCGAGTGGCTGAAACCCCTGGCCCTGCGCGACGTCTACACGATGCGGCGCCGGGTGGGGCCCGACGCCGTGCTGACGGCCACGGGCGGCGTGAGCACCTGGCAGGACGCCGTGGAGATGATGATGTGCGGGGCGGACCTGGTGGGCCTCTGCACGGCCACGCTGGTCAAGGGGTTCGGCTTCATGCCGGAGTTCATCCACGGGTTCAGGCAGTACATGGCCGAGAAGGGCTACGCGACCCCGCGCGCCATGCGCGACATCGTTGTGCCGGCCATCACGGCGGCGCCGGACCTGACGATCTACCCCGGCCACGCGCAGAAGATCCGCGACGGGCTGGTGGCGCCGTGCACGTTCGCCTGCCCGAACTCCGTGCCCGCCCAGGGCTACGTGCGCAAGGTCGCCCAGGAGGAGTTCGAGGAGGCCTACCAGCTGATCATGTCGCGCTCGCCGCTGCAGTCGATCTGCGGCAAGGTGTGCGACCACCCGTGCGAGACCGAGTGCACGCGCGGGCTGAAGGACCAGCCGATCATGATCCGCGAGATCAAGCGGTTCGTCCTGGCCATGGCCGAACGCGAGGGGTGGACGCCGAACCTGCTGGACCGGCGCGGGAAGCCGAAGGCGACGCGCGTGGCGATCGTCGGGTCGGGCCCGGCAGGCCTGAGCTGCGCCTACGACCTGGCGCGGGCGGGCTACCGCGTGACGGTCTTCGAGGCCTCCGCACGGCTGGGCGGGATGCTGACGGCCGGCATCCCCACCTTCCGGCTGGCCCGGGAGGACGTCGAGAAGGAGATCGACGTCCTGCGCGGCCTGGGGGTGGAGTTCCGGACGGAGGCGGCCTTGGGCCGGGACTTCACGCTGGCAGACTTGAGGAAGGACGGCTGCGCGGCGGTGTTCCTGGGCATCGGGGCGCAGGAGAGCATGAAGCCGGGCATACCGGGCGAGGACCTGCCGGGCTGCATCGGGGCGGTGGAGTTCCTGCGCGACGTCTGGAGCGACCGGCGGCCGCAGATCGGCCGGCGGGTGGGCATCATCGGCGGCGGCTTCACGGCCATCGACGCGGCGCGCACGGCCGTGCGGCTGGGCGCGCAGGAGGTGTTCGTGCTCTACCGCCGCACGCGCGACGAAATGCCCGCCACCGCCGAGGAGGTGCGCGAGGCGGAAGAGGAGGGCGTGAAGATCATGTACCTCGTCTCCCCCCAGCGCGTGGTCGGCCGGGACCGGGTCGAGGGGCTGCAGATGCTCAACTACGTGCTGGGCGAGCAGGACGAATCGGGGCGGCGCCGGCCGGCGGAGGTGCCGGGCACGGAGTTCACGCTGAAGCTGGACACGGTGATCGCGGCCGTGAGCCAGCGCGTGCGGCCGCCGTCGCAGGACCTGGAGGCGACGCCGTCCGGCGCGCTGCAGGTCGACCCCGAGACGCTGGCCACGAACGTGGCGGGTGTCTACGCCGGCGGCGACTGCACGCGCGGGCCGCAGAACGTCATTCAGGCCGTGGCCGACGGCAAGCGCGCCGCGGCCTCGATCGACCGGCTGCTGGCCGGGGACGAGGCCGTGCTGGCCTACGATCCCGAGAAGGTGATGTCGGACAAGGAGATGGTGCTGGCCCGGACCGCCGACCGCCCGCGGGCCTGGCGGCCGGATCCCATCGTGCTGCCCCCGGCCCAACGCCGGCTGACGTTCGAGGAGTTCGCGCAGCCGCTCACGCAGGAACAGGCCGTCGCCGAGGCATCTCGCTGCCTGGCCTGCGGCTGCGGAGCCGGCTGCGAGGTCTGCGTGGACATCTGCAAGGTCTTCGCCTACCGGATGGACCCGCAGGGCCGCGTCGTGTTCGACGAGGAGAAGTGCGTGGCCTGCGGCATGTGCGCGCATCGCTGTCCCAACCAGAACATCGAGATGGTGCAGACGGGCACGGAAGGCATCTGACCGCGCCGCGCCTGCCCCGGGAGCCTCCCATGGCCGACGGCAGACTGAAGGTTGTCATCACGGACCTCGGATACGCCAGTTACGAGCCCGAGCGTGAGGAACTGGCGCCCACCGGCGCCGAACTCGTGCTGGCGCAGTGCGCCGATGAGGCGCAGGTGGCCGCCGAGTGCGCCGACGCCGACGCCGTCATCACGCGCATGGCGCCGGTCGGTGCGCGGGCGATCGCGGCGATGCGGAAGTGCCGCGTCATCTCCCGCTACGGGGTGGGCGTCGACAACGTGGACGTGGCCGCCGCGACGGCGCGCGGCATCCCGGTCGCCCACGTGCGCGACTACTGCAACGAGGAGGTATCGGACCAGGCGCTGGCCCTCCTGCTCGCCTGCGTGCGCCGGATCAGCAGCCGCGACCGGCAGGTACGGGCGGGCCGGTGGGACATCGGCGCCCGCGAGCCCGTCTACCGCATCGCCGGCAAGGTGCTGGGCCTGGTCGGCTACGGCGCCATCGCCCGCACGCTGCACCGCAAGATGGCGGGCTTCGAGCCGGCGGAGGTGCTCGTGCACGACGCGTTCATCCCGGCCGACCGGATCGAGAAGGCCGGCGCGCGGGCCGTGCCGCTCCAGGAACTGCTGGCCCGGAGCGATTTCGTCAGCCTGCACGTGCCGCTGACCGAGGCGACCCGCCACCTGATCGACCGCGACGCGCTCGGCACCATGAAGCCCACGGCCATCCTGGTCAACACGTCGCGCGGCGGCGTGGTCGATACGGACGCCCTGTACGAGGCGCTCAAGGCCGGCCGCATCGCCGCCGCCGGGCTGGACGTGCACGAGCAGGAGCCGCCGCCGCCCGACTACAAGCTCTTCGATCTGGACAACGTGGTGCTGACGGACCACGCCGGCTGGTACAGCGAGGAGGCGCAGGAGGCGCTCCAGCGGACCACGGCGCGCAACGTCGCGCTGGTGCTGGCCGGCGGGAAGCCGCTCTACTGCGTCAACCCGGAAGTGCTGTGAAAGGCGCCGCCCGGGGGATTCGTGCAACTCCGAGATCAAGCCTGGAGGAACGGAAGATGGCTGACCTGAAGTTCAAGGACGCCGCGCAGTGCCGCTATGACGAGGTATCGCTGGGCGAGGTCATGATGCGCATCGACCCCGGCGACGTGCCCACCGCCCGCGCGCGCACGGGCCGCATCTGGCACGGCGGCGGGGAGACGAACGTGGCCGAAGGGCTCGCCTACTGCTTCGGGCTCCGCACGGCCGTCGTCACCGCCCTGGTCGACGACGGAATCGGCCGCAACATCGAGAACCAGTTGCGCGAGGCCGGCGTCGACACCGCCCACATCGTCTGGTTCAACACCGCCGGCAAGGGACGGTTCTCGACCGACGCCAAGGGCACGCTCTGCAACGGGATCAACTTCACCTGGAGCGGCAAGGGCGTGCTGCCGTCGGTGACGGAGTACTACCGCGCGCACACGGCCATCCGCGAGCTGAAGCCGGGGGACTTCGACTGGGACGGCCTGTTCGCGCAGGGCGTGCGCTGGTTCCACACGGGCGGCATCTACACGCTCATCTCCCCCACCTCCGGCGCCGCTGCGATCGAGGCCATGGAGTCCGCCGGCCGCGCCGGCACCTTCCGCTCGTTCGACCTGAACTACCGCTCGAAGGTGGAACCGGACAAGGAACGCGCCCGCGAGCAGAACCGCCGGATCGTCGCCCTGACCGACTTCCTGGTCGGAAACCAGAGCGACTTCGACGACGCCCTCGGCGAGACCTGCCGGAAAGTCGGCAAGGACGAGCCGTTCGAGGTCTGGCTGGATGCCTACTCGGAGCTGCTCCGCAACGTTGCCGCGAAGTACCCGAACCTGAAGCTGATCGGCACGCAGTTGCGCGCCGCCCTCAGCGCCGACCGCATCAACTGGGGCGCCGTGCTCTACGACACCGCCGAGGACAGGATCCATTTGGCGGCCGTGCGCGAGAACGTGGAGATCGCCGACCGCACCGGCGGAGGGGACTCCTTCGCCTCCGGAGTGGCCGCCGCCCTGCTGAAGGGCAAGTCGCTGGAAGACGCCGTCCAGTGGGGCGCCGCCCACGGCATCTGCGTGCAGGAGACGCCGGGCGACACCACGATGGTCAAGCAGGCCGACGTCGAGAAGGAAGTCAAGCGGGCTCTCACGGGCGGCGGCGTCAGCGCCCTGAGATAACGGGAGAGGACACACCACGATGGCCGACTACAGACGGGACCGTAAGCGAGTCGATGCCGCCCTGCGAAAGAGCGGCATCGTCGTCGTCATGAACAAGAGCCACATCGAGACGCCCGAGCACATGGTCACCACCATGCGGGCCGTCTACGAGGCCGGCTACGTCGCCGAGGTGACGTTCCGCATCGACGAGGGGCTCCTGCGCGAGGCGATGCAGGACCTGGTGAAGCTCCGCGCCGAGTCGCCGGCCGAGAACCCCTTCGTGCTGGGCGTCGGCAGCGTGATCAACCCCCGCGAGCTGGCCGCCGCCATCGAGATGGGGTTCGACATGATCGTGGCGCCCGCCAACGTCATGGGCGGCTGCGGCGAGGGCTGCGAGTTCGTCCGGATCGCGCACGAGGCCGACTGCTTCGTCTCCCCGGCCGTGTTCACCCCCACCGAGTTCAACTACTTCCTGGAGCGCGAAGACGGCCTGGAGCCGGACGCGTTCAAGATCTTCCCCGCCCGCTCGCACGGGCCGAAGGGCGTCTCGGACCTGCTGGCGCCGTTCGCCCGCCCGCGCCACAAGGGCCGAATCATCATGCCCACGGGCGCCGTTGACTACGAAACCGGCCCGCAGTACGTCGACGTGATCGGCAAGCGCGGCTTCACGCCCGTGCTCGGCATGTCGGCGCCGCTGGCGCTCGTCGTGGACCGCAAGGCGCCCGGCGACACCGCCGTGATCGCCGAGTCGCTGAAGACCTTCGAAGAGAGATTCCGCCGGGGCCATTCCGGCTGAGTGCGGGAACCCGCCCCGTGCGGGCACAGGAGAACGTGTCATGACCGTGAAGTCAGAGGAGCTGTTCGACGTCTCCGGCATGGTCGTCGCCGTCACCGGCGCGGCCGGCGTCATCTACGGCGCCCTGTCCCGGGCGCTGGCCGCCAACGGGGCGCAGGTGGCCCTGCTGGACATCCTGGGCGACAAGGTGGACGCCCTGGCCGACGAGATCCGGGCCGAGGGCGGGCGCGCGATCGGCGTCCAGTGCAGCGTGCTCGACGAGGAGAGCCTTCGCGAGGCCCTGGACAAGATCGTGGCCGAGTTCGGCCGGTGCGACGCCCTGATCAACGGCGCCGGCGGCAACCGCAAGGGGGCCTGCGTGCCGCCCGACGGCAAGTTCACCGACCTGTCCACCGACGAACTGGACAAGGTGTTCGCCCTGAACTACAAGGGCACGTTCCTGCCCAGCCAGGTCTTCTGCCGCCACTTCGCCCGCGCCGGCAAAGGCATCATCGTCAACACGTCCTCGATGAGCGCCCTCGCCCCGCTGACGAACGTGCCCGGCTACTCGAACGCCAAGGCCGCCGTCACCAACCTCACCCAGTGGCTGGCCGTGCAGGTGAAGGTCGATTACCCGGAGGCCGACATCCGAGTCAACGAGATCGCACCGGGCTTCCTGGACACAACGCAGAACCACGACCTGATGTTCGATGCGGACGGCGAGTTGACGCCGCGCGGCCGCTCGATCATCGCCCACACGCCGCTGGATCGCTTCGGCGACCCGGACGAGCTGGTCGGCCCCACCATCCTGCTGCTCTCCAAGGCGGGGAGCTTCCTCCACGGCATCACCCTCTGCGTCGACGGCGGGTTCAACGTCTACTCGGGCGTCGGCCCGCTGGACGAGAAGCGCTGATCCGGGCGACCGGGAGTGGGGGGACGACGGTCCCCCCACTCCGCCCCGGGGGGCCGGCCGTGCCGTTACAGGCCCGCGCGGGCCGCGCGCAGGCCGTTCAGGACCATCTGCACGCCGATGGTCATCACCACGAGCCCGGTCAGGCGCACAAGTGCCCCCAGCACGTTCAGCCCCCGCAGCAGGGCCGCGATCGGCAGTGAGAAGAGCATGATCACGTGGTTCACCGCCAGGGCCACGAGCACGGCCAGGGCCGGCATCCGCAGGTCGCCGGCCGCCGTCATCGTCAGCGACGCGGCAATGGTCGCGGGCCCGGCGATCAGCGGGCACGCCAGAGGCACGATGGCCATGTCCGAGAGCCTCTGCTCGATCGCCTTCTCGAAGAACACCCCCTGCCTGAGCGCGTTGAAGCCGAACCACGCCACAACGATGCCGCCGGCCACGTTCAGCGAGTGCAGTTCCACGCGGAAGACCTGCGTGAACACGAACTGCCCGAACAGCATGGTGCCGAACAGGATGGCCAGGGCGACGGCGCTGGACTTGTTGATGATGGCGCGGAACTCCGCCGGTTGCCCGGCCCAGGACGAGGCGGCGATGACGGAGATCTTGCTGACCGGGTTGATCAGTGCCAGCAGGTAGAGGACGACCACGGCCAGTTCACGAAGGAACTCCATCGGTGCGGCCTCCGCAGGGCGGGGTGAGACACGGCGGGTCCGCCGGCAATCATAGCACGCGCCGCCCGGCGCCGGCAAAGGGACGCACGTACCGCCTCACCGATCGGGGCGACCCCGCCCGCCGCGGCCCGCCTGACCGGGGCGCACGGGGAGGGCGTCCACTGCCGCGCCGGCCGGCGGCTGGAGTTCCGAGCCGGGCAGCGGGAGTTCAAGGAGTTCGATCGATTCGGCACCCTCGAGCCCGGTCGGTTGGCCGCGTCCCAGGCCCATGCCCCGCATGTGGCCGTCGAACGCCCCGGGCTCGACGGCGCCCGGGACGATATGCACGCCCGTCATCTCGTCGTCCGACATCGCCCGGAGCATGTCCGGTTCGGGCGCGACGTGGGGCGTCAGGAAGATGAGCAATTCCGTCTTCACCTTGTCGGTAACGGTGCGGCGGAAGAGCGCGCCGAGGAGGGGGATGTCGCCCAGGATCGGCACCTTACGGACGCCCTGGGTCTTGCGGTCCTCCATCAGGCCGCCGATGACGATGGTCTGGCCGTCGCGGACGGCGACGCGCGTGGAGGCCGAACGCTTGTTGATGACGGTTGCGGACAGCGACTCGGAGATCGGCACCGTGCTGTCGGTGACGGCCGAGATCTCGGGGTTGACGTCCATGATGACCAGGCCGTCGGGGTTGATGTGGGGGGTGACGTTGAGGATGATCCCGATGTCCTGGTACTGGATGGTGTTGATGGTCTGGCCGGTCTCGGTGGTACGCGTATTGGTGACGAACGGCACCTCGTCGCCGACGGTGATGGTGGCCTGCTGGTTGTCGCTGGCGAGGATGTAGGGGCGCGAGAGGATCTCCAGCTTGCCCTCGATCTCCAGGGCGCGGATCGTCGCCAGTGCGTCGTCGCCGACCCCGCGGAAGATCAGCCCCTGGGTGGCGCTGGCGACGCCGAAGTCGGTGAACGCCACGGAGTCGTCGGTCACGTTCGGCAGGTTCAGGACCGAGAACTCGACGCCCAGGTCCACCGTGCGGTCGTGGGTGACTTCGGCGATGAGCACCTTGATGAGGACCTGCGGCGTGGCCCGGTCCAGGTCGTCCAGGATGGCGCGGACGCGCTCGAAGTTCCCCGGGGCGGTCATGATGAGCAGCGAATTCGTATCGGAGTCGGCCACGACCCGGACCTCACCGGCCAGGCTGGCGGCCGCCTGCGACGCGGCCTCCGAGACACTCCTCTGTGCGGCCGCCGCCGCCACCTCGCCGCCGGCCAGCGCCACGATGAGCAGACCGCAGAGAATCACCCGTGCGCTCATCACCGTCTCCCTCCCGTTGTCCGGCCTGTTGTCCCGCCGGTCTGTCGTGTCGTCGTGCCGGTTCTCCGCGTCGTGCCCGTCGTCGTGCGGCCGCGCGTGGTCTGCTCGCTGAACAGGTTGTTCAGGACGCCGGCCAGATCGTCCGCCGTAGCGTTCTTCAGCGGGTAGACCATCACGCCCTCCTCTTCGGCGGGGTTGGCGTCCAGCTCCCGGATGACCTGTTCCACCACGGCCAGCACGTCGCCCGGCCCGCTGACGACGACGGTGTTCGTACGCTCGTCGGCGGCGGCGTAGACCCTCTGATTCCGGGCCCCCTCTCCCTCGCCCTGCGGCTGTGCCGCCTGGGGCCCGCGGAACCGCTGAACGGCCACCCGGGCCTGCGCCCGCCCGCGGGCGGTCTGGTCCTCCGTCTGGAAGATCTCGTTGATCAGACGGGCGGCCGCCGTCGCATTGGCATACTCGAGGATGAATACCCTGACCTCCGCCACGGACGACATGTGGGTGTCGAGCACACGCACGATCTGCATGATGCGCCGCACGTTCGCCGCCGTGTCGGTCAGGATCAGGGAGTTGCTGCTCACGTTGGCCGACATCTCGGCATAGGACGGCAGAAGGGACGCGATGTCTTCCCGCAGCCGGACGGCGTCGGCGTATCGGATGGGAATCACCTGCGTGATCATCTCGTCGGTGGCCTCAACGGCCTGGGGATCGCTGCCGGACATCACCGGGATGTTGTGCACCTTGGCCGCGTCCAGGGTGACGATGCGCAGGATGCGCCCGGTGCGGATAGCCGCATAGCCGCGCTCCTTGAGCACCGTGTTGAGCAGGAGCACGGCCTCCCGGGCATCCAGGGGCTGCCGGGCCAGGATGCTCACGCGGCCCTGCACGGGGGCTTCCTGCACGATGACGAACCCGGCCGTTTCGGACAGGTGCTCCAGCACGGCCGAGAGCGGCGCGTCCTGGAAGTTCATCAGGATGCCGCCCCCTGCCGCTCCCGTCGACGGCGGCGGCTCGACCAGGACGGCGGCCGGGTCTCCGAAGGGCGTCGGCACGCCGAACGGGCCTTCCCACGTGCGCACCTCACCTCCGAACGGCCGCAGCGGCGCGTCGGGCTCCTCGAGGCCCTGCCGCAGGGCCTCGACTGGCGGCGGCTCGGGCCCGAACGGTGCCTCGCCCTCCTCCGGCTCGTCCTCCTCCTCCTCCTCCGGCTCGTCCTCCTCCTCCTCCTCCGGCTCCTCCTCCCGCTGCACCTCGCTCGCCGCCCCGGCGCCGTTGGGCGCCTCGCCCTGCGTGTCGTCCTGGGCCCATGCCACCGTGCCCGGGGCACCGAGCAGGAACACGAGGAACCAGACGACGCCGGCCCAGATGAGGCCTCGACCCGACACTCGCCGTCTTCCCGACTTGAGGTTCATTGTCCCAGCTCCCTCTGCCTTCGTTGTCGCAACCGTTCCAGAAGGTCCGCCGGCTCGCCCGACAGCGCCGGCGCGCCCTCGCCGCCTGCCGAGGGCGCCCCCACGTCCGTCACTGTCCCTTGTGCGCTGCGGTCCTCCAGGGATCCGCCCATCGGCACGGTCAGGGCGCGGTCGCCCTTCGCATACTGGATCGAGTCCATGCCGATCGCAGCCACCCGGCCCTCCAGGATGGCGTCTCCCACCCCGACCTTGTGAACCTGCCCCGTGCGGGCGTCCTCCAGGAACGCGATCCACCCGTCGCCCTGCCTCATGATGCCCATCAGCACCACCGAGCGTTCGGGCGGCGGCGCGGCCTCCGGCCGCGGGACCGACCGCGTGACGGTCTCGCGGCGCCCGCGCTCGCGCGAGAAGATGTTGCGCTCGACCAGCACCTCAAAACGCCGCCAGCCGTCGCCGTCCGGCGCGGGGGCTTCGCCCGCATGGACGACCCCGGCGCTGAGGGCCGCAACCAGAGTGCACGCGATCAGCCGCATCCTCATGTCCCCGGTCCTCCTGCACCCGCAGCGGCCACGCGGGACGGCCTCGCCGCCTCTCCGGCCGGGGGCGCATACAGCGTCGAGAAGCGCAGTTGAAGCGACAGGTCGTCCCGGCCCTCCGTGCGCGATCCCAGTTGAAGGTCATGGATGCGCAGCGGCACCTGCGAGGAGTGCATCTCCCAAAGGAACCTCGCAACCGAACGCATCGGCCCCGTGCCGGCGGCACGGAACGTGATCTGCTTCAGGTCCTCCCCGCCGGCCACCCGCTCCGGCCGGACCGACGCCAGCGACAGCCCCGTCCGCTCCGCCCAGTCGCGCACGGCGTGCAGCATCTGGCTCTCGGCCTCGGCGGCGTCCTCCTTCATGCCTGCCTGCGTCATCTCGCGCCACCGGCGGGCGGCCGTCTTGCTGCGTTCGAACAGGTTCAGGGCCTGCTCCGTGTCCTGCATAAGCGTCTGCGCCTCCATGCGAACGCGTTCGCGGCCGTCCAGCACCGGCGTCAGGACATAGTGGTCCAGCACCAGCAGCACCAGCGCCCCGAGGGCGATGATCGCGATCGTGCGTTCACGACGGGACAGGTTCACGCTTCACTCCGTGCCGGTGTAGGTGTAGTTCAGGCTGAAGGCGACGTCCCGCCCTCCGGCCTGGGCCTCGCGCAGGTAGCGGAACTGCAGGTCCGTCATGGCCTCGGAGCCCTTCAGGCGATCCAGCACGTCCAGCACCGACCGCTCATCGGCCGCCATGCCGATCACGCTGCCCTCCATGTTCTCCTTGATCCCGACGCTGGTGGCCCAGACGGTTCCCCGTTCGGGAAACGTCAGCGTCACCTCGCGCAAGGCTTCGAGGAAGGGCGGCCGCCGATCATACCAGCCCCGGGCGGACGCCGTCCTGTCGATCAGTCTCTCCGCAGCGGCGATGTCGTCCTTCATCTCTTCCAGCCACCGGCGGCTCTCCGCCACCTGGCGGGCCTCGGCGCGCCAGTCCAGCACGAAGGCCAGGACGGCCAGCAGGGCCGTCGCGCAGAGGATGGCGGCCCAGGCGATCGTGCGGGTGCTGCCCGTCTTCACACGCGGCGTCAGGTGCGTGTGAAGAAAGTCCACGGGCGGGTCGGCCTGTGAAAGGCCGGCCCGGGCCAGCGCCACCGCCGTGCCGAAGCCCGCCGCCCGGTCGATTCCCTGCACGCCGAGGGCGGCCGCGGCGTCGACCGCCGAGGCCTCCGGCAGGTCCAGCCGGCGCGCCAGGTCGGCTGGGCCCGTGCCGGCGCCGTCCCAGTCGATGGTCCAGACGGCCTCCGGGCCGCTCCACCAGGCGTCGTTCGGTTGAAGGGCCAGGAGGCGGCGCACCTGCTCGGCCACAGTGCCGGCGGCCAGGGACTTGAGCAGGCGCGGCTGCCGGCGCGAGAACAGCGCACACTCCCAGCCCTCCGGCGTGCCGCGCAGCAGGACGAGCGGGCTGTCCGGCAGAACGCCGTCGGCGGCCGGCGCGAGCGCCGAGGCCGTCACGGACAGGACCTTCAGCCCGGCCCCTTCGGCCGCGGCCAGGACCTGGCTGAGCCGGCTGCGCAGAGAGGCGACGATCAGGACGGGGCGCGCTCCTTCGGCGTCCACACGGTCGGCGAAGTCCACCGAGAGTTCCGAAGGCGGCGAGCTGAAGGCCCGCTCCGCCCGCAGCCGCAGGATGCCCACGAGGGCCTCGCCGGCGGCCGGCGGGATGCTGTACTCGCGGCTCATCAGCCACGAGGCCGGCAGGCCGATGACGGCCCGGCGGGCGGTGAATGCCTCCCGATCGAGGAACTCCCGCAGGGCCGCCGCCATCCTGGCCGGCTCCCCGATCCCCGCGTCGGCGGGCGGCACGAACCGGGCCGCACGCGTCACCTCCGGCAGCGGCCGGCCGTCGCGAAGCTCGGCGACCTGCACCGCTCCGTCCTCGAAGGCCAGCCCCAGTATCTTGCGCGCGCCGAACATGCTCACCGGTCTCCGATCATCGTTGCCGTCTTCTCCAGCCCCGAACCGCGCCGGAGTCCCTCGAGGATCTCCGGCTCCAGCGGCCAGCCCAGGTGCGTCAGGTCGAACCAGGTGAGGACGCGCGGCTCGTCGCCCCGCACGTCGATGATCGCCCGGAAACGCCGGTAGGCTCGCCCGTCGCCGCTGACGGCCACGACGTCGACCGTCCGCTGGTAGCCCCGCGTCGTGATGTGGCCGCCGATGGCCGCCGCCTTCTCCGGCGGCAGCGCCTCGGCCACCCAGGCCAGGTTCGTCCGGTCGACCTGGGTGCCCGTGCGGCCGGCCAGCAGCGCGTCCACGTCTCCCTCGTCCAGTTGCGGCAGGCAGGCGAGCACCTCTCGCGGGGCGGTGTTGACGTTCACCAGGCCCCGCCGCACCTGCTCATCGCTGGTAACAATCCGGTCGGCGATGGTGGCGAACTCATCGGGCGTCAGGCCCGTGTGCGTGTAGAACTCCAGCACGTTGTCGAACGGACGCCCCGAGCGCACGAGGTCCATCACGGCGAAATAGCGGTCCTCCGAGAGCGCATCGCGCAGGAGGCCCGAGACCGCCTCCGAGCCGACGGTGTTCACGTTGACCCGGTCCTCGCCGGACTCGGACGTGTTGGGCTCCGCGCTGAAGACGGTGAGGAAGTCGTAGAAGCCGCGCTCCCCAGCGACCTCCTCATGCGGGTCGATGATGCCGTTCAGGTTCAGGTCCGCCCCGTAGAGGAGTTCGGGCGTCGCCTCGGCCACGAGCAGGAGTTCGTCGACCGTCTCGAACGGACCGTTCTTGCAGTAGTAGGCGTCGTCGAGCAGGAGGTAGTACTCGCTCTCGGCGCCGCCGGGCGAGATCTCGTCGTCGGCGTCTCGCCAGTCGATGATCGCGGCGGCCAGCTCGGCCGTCATCTCGGGCAGCTTCAGAAGCATCTCGGCCGTGGCGGTGTTCAGGTTGACCTTGGCCGCCTCGTCCGTCATTCCATAGCGCCGCACGTTGTTGTCGTTCGGATGGGCGTGCAGAAGCCAGAAATACCCGTCGCCCACCTGCACGGCCTCGACCTCCGATTCTGAGGCCGCGTCCTCGGATCCCTCGGCGCCCGCCGAGGCGGCCGCCTCGGCGGCCTTGGCCATGGCGAACGCGAGCGCACCGCGCGCCACCGCCTCGGCCTGAAGCGCGGCCACCTGGTTGGCCGCCGCGACGGCTTCCACGCGCACCGTGCGGCCGAAGACGAGCACGAGGCCGGCAATGACCAGCACGATCCACATCGTGACGATCAGCACGGTGCCCCGCCGGCCTGTATGCGCGCTGTGGATGCCTTGCCTCATGACCGGGACCTCAGCCTCCTCGGCCCGACGCGCCGCCGCTTCCAGCCCCGGCGGCCGGCTGCTCGGGGGCCATGCCGCCGCACGGGATGGCGAACACACGCGTGGCGGCGTAGCCTTCGGCGCCCTCCGGGGCGCCCGCCTCCGGGGCCAGCGTGAGCGTCACCTCGACGGCCACCGGCAGGCTGTTGTCCATGGACGGCGAATCCCAGGTCTCCAGCCAGCTCGTCCCGTCCGAATACCACAGGTCCAGGGCGACGACGCCCCGGCACAGGACCTCCTCAACCGGCTCGGGCTCTTCGGGGGCCAGCAGGTTGGCGGTCATGCGCCGCACCAGCTTGCGGTGTCCCTCCTGGCCCTCCGGGTCGCTGAGCGCAAGCTCCACGCGGACCGTGCCGGCGGGGGTGCCCAGCAGGCCGCCGCGGGCCGCCCGCACGTACAGGACCAGGCTGTCGAGGTCCTCGCCCGTTTCGCTCACCTCATCGGTGCCGATGCACTCGCCGGCCAGGATGCCGGTCGGCGGCAGGGCGGCTGCGAGCATCGGGCGCAGCATCTCCATGGCCAGCTCGGCCCGTCGGGGGGGGTTCAGCGCCCTCAGCGTGATGCTGCGCGCCCGGAACGCCACGTGCAGGGCGGAGTAGAGCGCGCCCGCCAGCATGCTCATCATCCCGAGCGCGAAGAGCATCTCCAGGAGGGTGAAACCGGCCCGGTCTGTGCGGCGGCGCTGCATCACATGTCCCCCGAATAGGCGAGGGTCGTGATCGACAGCGAGTACTGGCGCCCGCGGGTCGGCCAGGTCACCGTCACGGTCACCTGGCGCAACAGCGTATCGGTCCAGTTCTCCACGGTCACCTCCCAACGCCAGCCGGGCCTGTCCGGGCCGAACTCATCGGCCTGGTCTCCGCTCTCCCAGGTCCCGTCGGCCAGGAGTTCGTTCAGCCTGGCCTCGGCGAGGCCGGCGGCCTGCACACGATCGCGGGCCAGGCCGGCTGCGCCCACCGCCAGGGACACGCCCTCCATCGCCACAGGCATGATGACCGCCACGAGCGCAAGGCTGGCCAGGACCTCGACCAGCGTGAAACCCGCCCGCCGGGAGCGCGTCGTCCGATGCGTCATCGGGGCACCTCGCTTCCGTGCAGGTCGGTGACCTGGAACCTCTCGGTGGCCGACGGACTGGCCACGACGGCCCTGTCGCCCTGCCGGCCGGTGAGCCGGATCGTGGCCGCATCGACGCGCCCGGTCGGCTGGAAGGTGATGTGGCCGGAGTCGGTGCTCAGTTCCATCCGGACGCCGTCGGGCAGCCGGAACGTGCGCCCGAACTCCGTCTCCAGCCGCTCGAAGTCCCCTCCGCCCTGAACCGTGAGCCAGTAGGTGCCCTCGACGGGATCGAGGTTCAGGCGGTAGACGCGGCCCTCGCTGATCGCCTGCGAACGTGCAAGTTCCGTCAGGGCAACGAGATAGGCGGCCGTGTCCTGCGTCTGCCGCGAGGCGAAGAAGCCGCGCAGGGACGGGGCGGCCATGGCGAGCACCGTGCAGATGACCACCATGACGAGGACGAGTTCCAGCAGCGTGAACCCGCCGCGCCCGCCGCCGATGTCCGCGCCGCGCGCCATGTCACCGCTCCGACCAGTTGTCGACGTCGTCGCCCCCGCCGTCCTGGCCGTCCGGACCGCGGGAGTGGAGGTCGTAGCCGTCCGTGTTGTAGTCGCCGGGGTACTTGTACATGTACTCCCTGCCCCAGGGGTCCAGCGGGACGGTACGGCTGATGTACGGCCCGCCCCAGCTGACGGCGTCGACGGGCTCTTCGACCAGCGCGGCCAGTCCTTCCTCGGTCGTCGGGTAGCGGCCGTTGTCGATCTCGAACATGTCCAGTGCGGTCTGCAGGCTCGCGATTCCCGTTCGGGCCGCGGTGATGCGCGCCTGCTCGGACCGCCGGGCGAACTTCGGCACCACGACCGCAGCCAGCACGCTCAGGATCACCAACACCAGCAGAAGCTCGATCAGCGTGAAGCCGCCGCGGCCGGCAGCCCGGCGTCGGTTCTGTCGCGTCGTCCGTCGGTTCATTGCGTCGTTCTCCCTCGGTCTTCTCATCGGATCAACTCCTGAAGCGTGAACACGGGCAGCAACATGCCGATGACCACCAGCCCGATCAGGGCGGCCATCAGGAACAGGAGCGCCGGCTCGGCCAGCGCCACGAGCATGCGCAGGCGTCGGTCCAGGTCGCCCTCATAGGAGGCGGCCAGGCGCACCATCTCCTTGTCCAGCCGCCCCGTCTGCTCGGCCACGGCGGTCATCTCCGCCACGGACGGAGGGAACAGCTCGGGACTGGCCGCGAGGCTGGCGGACAGCGAACTGCCCTGCTGCACCTCACTCGTGGCGCGGTCGACGGCGTCGCTGAGCGTCTGGTTTCCGATGGCCTCCTTGGCCACGCGAAGGGCGGCGATCAGCGGCACGCCGGCCCCCAGAAGCGTCCCCAGCATCCGGCAGAAGCGCACCAGCGCGAACCGTGCGGACACGGTCCCGACGCCGGGGGTGTGCAGCACCATGCGCTCGAAGGTGCGCCGGCCCGATTCGGACGAGAGCGCCCGCCTGGACACGACCACGAGCACGGCCACGACGGCGGCGATCGCCAGGCCGTTCCTCACGATGAAGCGGCTGGCCCCCACGATGGCCTTGGTCAGCCAGGGGAGCGCCCCGCCGAACTCCTCGAACACGCCCGAGAACCGCGGGATGAAGTAGGCCATCAGGAACGCCAGCACGCCGGCAGCCAGAACCGCCAGCACCACGGGGTATACCAACGCCGCCTTCACCCGACCGACCAGATCCTGCTCGCGCGAGCGGAACTCGGCGATCTGCTCCAGCACCAGGTCCAGGAATCCGCCGGCCTCGCCCGCACGCACCATGGCCACGTGGACGGGCGGAAACGAGGCCGGCCAGCGCGCCAGCGCGTCCGCCAGCGAGTCGCCGTCGGCCACCGAGTCGTGGATCGCCTGCCACTGCCGCCGCGCCGCCGCATGCGCCGCCTGGCCGCTGAGGATCGAGAGCGCGCGGCTCAGCGAGACGCCGGCGGCCAGCAGGTTGGCCAGCTCGCGCGTGAACGCGTCCACCGTCGCACGCGAGACCTTCCCCGGCCGCCCGCCCGTGCGCCCCCGCGCACCAGCCGGCGCCGAGTCCTCCACGGCCACGGGCGTCAGGCCGCGCGCCTCCAGTTCGTCCAGCGCGGCGGCACGGCCGTCGGCCGTGAGGCTTCCGGCCACCTCACGGCCGGCCTGGTCCACCGCTCTGTAGGCAAACGTCGCCATCGGGTCGTCCTGCCCTGAATGCGTATCACACCGGAAGGGAGCCGTTGCCGCGTTCGTCGCGCGTCACCCGCACGACCTCCTGCACGCTCGTGCGCCCCGCCGCCACGTGCCGCCAGCCGTCCTGCCGGAGGCTCTTCATCCCCTGCTCGATCGCCAGGCGGCGAATCTGGCGGGAGGACACGTTGCGCAGGATCATCTCGCGCATCTCGTCGGTCACGGGCATCAGTTCGAAGACCCCCTGCCGGCCGCGATAGCCCGTCCGGAGGCATTCGCGGCATCCGCGCCCGATGAACACCCTCTGCGGAATCTCGTCGCCGACCATCTGGCGCAGCTTCTCCCACTCGGCGCGCGAGCACTCGTCTTTGCACTCGGGGCAGATGCAGCGCACAAGGCGCTGCGCCAGCACGGCCTCCAGCGACGAGGCCACCAGGTAGGGCTCCACCCCCATGTCCACAAGACGCGTCAGCGCACCGGGGGCGTCGTTGGTGTGCAGCGTGCTGAAGACAAGATGGCCCGTCAGAGAGGCCTGCACGGCGATCTCGGCCGTCTCCAGGTCGCGGATCTCGCCCACGAGCACGACGTCCGGGTCGTGCCGCAGGATGGACCGCAGCCCGAGGGCGAACGTCAGCCCCGCCTTCGTGGACACCTGAATCTGGTTGATGCCGCGCAGGTGGTATTCGACCGGGTCCTCGATGGTGATGATCTTGCGGTCGATGTCGTTGATGCGCGAGAGGCCCGCGTAGAGGGTCGTCGTCTTGCCGCTCCCGGTCGGGCCGGTCACGAGCATGATCCCGTGCGGGACCTGGAGGATGCGCTCGAACTGCCGGCAGTCCTCGTCGGACATCCCGAGACTCTCCAACCCGAGGAGGGCCCCGCTGCGGTCCAGCAGGCGCAGCACCACGGCCTCGCCGTGAAGCATGGGGATGACCGAGGCCCGCACGTCCACGTCGTGGCCGCCGGCCTTGAGGCGGATGCGGCCGTCCTGGGGCAGCCGTTTCTCGGCGATGTCCAGGCGGCTCATGATCTTCAGGCGCGAGACGATGGCGGCCTGGAAGCGCCGCACCTCCGGCGGGATCACGGCCTCCTGCAGGATGCCGTCGACGCGGTAGCGCACGCGGAGCTGGTCCTCAAACGGCTCGAAGTGCACGTCCGTCGCCCGCAGATCGATCGCCTCGGTCAGCACCTGGTTCACCAGCCGGATGATCGAGGCGTCCTCGGCCGCAGCGGCCAGGTCGACCGTGCCGTCCGTGTCGACGTCGATGACCTGGACGTTGTCCCCGTCGGCCTCCGAGACGAGCGACTGGACGGTGTCGGCCCCGACGCCGAGGAAACTGCGCAGGCAGCGGTTGATCTCCTCGGACGTCGCCGCCGCCGGGCGCAGGTTGCGGCCGGTGACCAGCCGCAATTCGTCCAGACCCGTCGTGTCCGAGAGCCGGCTGGTGGCCACCGTCACGCAGCCATCGTCCTCGCGCACGGGCAGCAGGCCGTGCTTTAGAAGCAGGCGTGCGGGGAACCGGGACACGACCTCCCGGCTGGGCGGGTCGGCCTCCAGGTCCGCGTACGGGATGTCGAACTCCCGGGCGAGGAACCGCAGGACCTCGTCCTCGGGCAGCCCCGCCTCGCGCAGCGCCTCGTCCAGCGGCGTGCCCGCCTGCTGAAGGCGCCGGACCTCGGCCGCCGAGTCGGCGGCGACGAGGCCCGCACCGCACATCTTCGTCAGGATGTCGTTCATGAACCCCACACTGCGCAGTCCGGCGGCCCCGCCGTGCGGACGGCCGCCGGACCGCGCCCAGGGATGTCAGTCCAGAAGACCCATCAGTACCAGTTGAGCCTCCTGCCGCATCGTGATGACCTCGCGCAGTTCCTTCTGCGCCACGTCCAGTTGCTCCTTCACCTTCTCCCGGGCCTCCCGCATGGCCGTCAGCCCGGTCCGGATCTGATCTGCGGTCGAGTTCGCGTCCGCCAGCGTCTCCCGCAGCGCATCGACGGCCTTCTGGAGCTCCGACTGCGGCTCAGCGCCGCGCCGGACCGGCCGGCCGCCCGGGCCGCCGCGCGTGCCCATGCGCATGCCGCCCATGTTCAGTTGACCCGAGAGGTCCTGCACCTTCTGGACGCGCGGGCCCAGCAGTGCCCACTCCTCCTCGGTCGCCCCCAGCGCCTCCCTCATCCGCTCAGCCATCCGCTGACGCATCTGCTCGGGATCCCATCCGCCCCGGCCGCCGCCGGCACCCCGCCCGGGGCCGGCCTGCTGGCAGTAGACCGTCCCGGCCAGAAGGCTCCCCACCAACGCCACCGCCGCAACCATCGCCACCGTTCTCCACGACATCTCCGTCTCCTCCGCCAGAACCCCGCTCACTGTGCCCCGGACACCCGTGTGTCCGGCCTCTCCTGGGTGTTAAACGGACGGCGGCGGCGGAACCTGCGCGCCAATCCGCCCCGGAGGTCGGCGCCCGCGCGACCGCGACCCCGCCGGACGGGTGTGGTAGAATCCGCTCAATGCCCCCACGGAGTGCGGCAGCCCCTCGGAAGGAGAGACTTCGATGTCCCGCAAGGCGCGCATCTGCACGATCTCCATGAACTCGCTGGTGCACGGCAACCGTTCGTCGAAGGAGGACCGCTTCCGCGAGGCGGAGGCGAAGATGAAGCAGGGCGCGCTGGATGCCCCCGACCTGTTCCTGCTGCCCGAGACGTTCCTGTGCAACGACGTGCCGGGCGCCTTCGCCGACCCGGCCAACATCGAGGAGGAAGGCAACGAGGCCTACGAGCGCCTCGGCGCGGCCGCCCGGGCCTACGGCGCCTACGTGGCCGCCCCCCTTCTGACCCGTCTGGACGGGGTGCCGCGCAACTCGACCGTGATCTTCGACCGCGGAGGTTCCCCCGTCTACGCCTACCACAAGACCTACCTGACCGGCGGAGAGGCCGCCGCCGGCCTCGTCCCCGGGGAGCGTCGGCAGGAGGCATTCGACGCCGACTTCGGCCGACTGGGCATCGCCATCTGCTACGACCTGAACTTCCAGCCGCTCCTGCGGCACTACTACGACCAGGGCGTCGAGGTCCTGCTGTTCACCACCTACTTCCCCGGCGGCATGCTGCTTCGCTCCTGGGCGTACCTCTACTCCTTCCACGCGGTGTCGAGCCACGCGCAGGGACACGAGAGCATGTTCGTCAACCCCCTGGGCTACGTAGTGGCGCGCGCCAACATGTTCGCCCAGGCGCTCACGCACGAATTCCAGCTCGACTGCGTCCTGGCCCCCTACTACGGCAACCGGAACGCCGTGCAGGCCGCCAAGGAGAAGTACGGCCCCGAGCTGGAGCTGGACATCCACCGCGCCGAAGGCGACGTGATCCTCTACTACCACGGCACGCAGACCACGGCGCGCGACATCGTGCGCGAGTTCGAGATCCGCACCCGCGCCGACTACTACCGGGGAGAGCACCTGCTGTAGGGGCGGCGCACGAACCGTTTGACAACCCGCCGGCACGTGCATAGAATCCCGCCCTCGGGGCCCGGGAGGCCGTCCGTGCACATCCGGAGTTGGGAAGAGCCCTGCAGCAGCCGGGCCCGGATCGGAGGGACGCCATGACGTGCTCCAGCCGCATCGCCGTCGTCTGTCTCCTCGCTCTGTGGACCTCTCTCCCGTCGGGCGCCCGCGCCGGGCAGTCGGCGGACGTTGTGCTCCCGCCCGGCGTGAGCGCCGTCTGGGACGTGCGGCAGGCGCACCGCGACACGACGGCCACGCGCGAGCGCATCTGCATCAACGGCCTCTGGCGGTTCCAGCCCGCAGGTGCCGACGAGGAGCCGGTGCCGCCCCCCGGGAGCGGGTGGGGGTACTTCAAGGTGCCCGGCCCCTGGCCCGCCGACACCAACGGCGACCAGACGATCTACGCCGCCGAGGGATGGCAGGACCGACTGCGCGGGCTGCAGGCGGCCTGGTACGAGCGCGAAATCGCCGTCCCGGAGCACTGGGAGGGCCGGCGCGTCGGCCTCTCCGTGCAGTGGCTGAACTCCTTCGCACGCATCTTCATCGACGGCCGGGAGGCCGGCACGCTGATCTTCCCCGGCGGCGAGGCGGACATCACGGCCGCCGTCACGCCCGGCCGCACGCATTCCCTGGCCATTCAGGCGTTCGCCCGGCGCCTGACCCGTGAGCAGAACGCCATGCTGCCTGCCGGCGATGGCGCCGGCAGGCGCGCGGCCGGCATCGCGCGCGGCGGCCTGGTAGGCGACGTCTACCTGACCGGCGTCCCGTCCGGCGAGCGCATCACGCACGTGCGGGTCGACACGTCCGTCCGTCGCCGGCTCCTGACCATCGAGGCCGGCGTGGAGGGCCTCCGCGAGGGACGCCCCTATGCACTGCGGGTGCGCGTCATGGAGGACGGCCGCGAGGTGCTGGCGGCCGGCGGCGGCGAACTCGTGGAGACCGGGGCCGGAGGAGGCCGAATGACGCTCCGCAGCGCATGGGCCGACCCGAAGCTCTGGGACGCCGACACGCCCGGGAATCAGTACGACCTGCTCGTGGAACTGGTCGAGGACGGCCGGACGCTGGACGCCGCACACCCGGTGCGCTTCGGGTTCCGCGAGTTCTGGATCGACGGGCGCGACTTCTACCTGAACGGCAGCCGCGTCCACCTGCGCGCCGTCCCCATCGACTCGGCCCAGATCCGGCCCGGCACGGCCACCTACGAGGCCGCCTGCGGAACGATCCGCCGGCATCAGATGCTGGGCTTCAATGCCGTCTACACGCACAACTACGGCTGCACGCCCGGATCGCACATCGGCTTCGACGGCATGCTGAAGGCCGGCGACGACACCGGCATGCTGCTCTGCTTCTCGCTGCCGAGCATGCGCGCCTACGACTGGTCCACGGAAGAGGCGGTCGCCGCCTACCGACGGCACCTGGAGTGGTACGTCCGCCAGGCGCAGAACCATCCGAGCGTCATCATGTTCAGCCAGAACCACAATGTGCTGGCGTTCAGCGACGACCAGAACCCCCAGCGGGCGCCCCTGCCTCTCCCGGAGGCCCTCCCCGACTGGTATCGGCGACGCAACGCGCAGATGTGGGACCGCATCGCCATCCTGCGCGAGTTCGACACGGCCCACCCGGTCTACAATCACTCCGGCCCGGCGCCCGACATCTACACCGTCAACTGCTACCTGAACTGGGTGCCGATGCAGGAACGGGCCGAGTGGTTCCAGCACTGGGCACGCGAGGGCCGGCATGCGCTGTTCCTGGTCGAGTACGGCGAACCGCTCATCTTCAGCTACAACTCCGGCCGCGGGCCGTGGAACGCATGGCGGGCGCCGCAGCTCCAGCAGTATCACTACACCGAATGGGGCGCACTGCTGCGGGGCGACGCCGCCTACGATCTGAGCGAGTTCGAGACCGGCCGGCTGCGCTGGGAGGCCGAGCAGTGGCGCATCGGCGAGCCCTTCGACCGGGGCCGCTACCCCCTGGGCCACCTGATCGCCACCGACATACCCAACCTGCGCGGCGTGCAGGCGGAGTACATCACGCACACCTGGCCGTACTTCCGCACCCTCGGCCTGTCCGGCTTCAACATCTGGCACTACTGGAACCTCTGCTCTGTCCGCGAAGGCGTCGAACCGAAACCGGTCGACCTGCCGACGGACTGGGAGAACCTGCAGCGCCCCGGCCTGAGCGTGGACAGGATCCCCGTCGAGGGCCGGATGCAGTACACGCTCACGAACAGCGTGAGCGACTGGCCGCTGAACGTGCGCGGCGAGGCCCTGCTCCGCTACAACCGCCCCCTGCTGGCCTACATCGCCGGCGGATCGTTCCGCTTCACCGAGAAGGGACACAACTACCTGCCGGGCGAGCAGGTGGACAAACAGGTGATCGTCGTGAACGACTCCCGCCGCCCCGTCGTCTGCGACTGCACGTGGACCGTCTCCCTGCCGGACGAAGTGCGCGGGAAGGCGACCATCCGCGTCGAACCCGGCGAGAACGGCCGGAGCCCCCTCCGATTCCCCCTGCCGGACGCCCTGGAGCCGGGGGAGTACGCCATCGACCTCAAGGCCGCCTTCGACACCGGAGAGGTGCAGGAGCACTCGCTGGCCCTGCACGTGCTGGCGCCGGCGCCCCGGCGGTCGGCGCTCCGGGGCACGGTGGCCCTCTTCGACCCGGCGGGCGAGACGGCCGCCCTGCTGCGGGCCCTCGACGTGCCGTTCGAGGCCGTCGAGGCCGGGACCGACCTGAGCGGCTACAACCTTGTAGTGATCGGCAAGCGGGCACTCACCGTCGACGGCCCCGGACCGGACCTCTCCGGCGTCCGGGACGGCCTGAAGGTCGTCGTCTTCGAGCAGACGGCCGAGGTGCTCGAGCGGCGCCTGGGCTTCCGCGTGGCGGAGTACGGACTGCGCAAGACCTTCGCCCGCGTGCCCGACCATCCCGTGTTGAGGGGCCTGTCGGAGCGGAACCTGCGCGATTGGCACGGCGAGGCGACGCTGGTGCCGCCGGCCATGACGAACCCGGACCCCAACACCAAGCCGAAGGCCACCTGGTGCGGGTTCGAGTCCGAACGCCCGGGACGCGCCGGCTGCTACGGCAACGTCTGCTCGGTCGCCATCGAGAAGCCCACGTGCGGCGACTTCCTGCCGCTGGTCGACGGAGGATTCGCGCTCAAGTTCAGCCCCCTGCTGCTGCACACGGAGGGGCGAGGGTTGATGGCCTTCTGCCAGGCCGACGTGACCGGGCGCACCCGGGAAGACCCGGCCGCCCGGCAACTGGCGGCCAACCTGCTCGAATTCGTGGCCGGCTACAGCCCGTCGCCCGCCCGCATCGCGGTCTACGCGGGCGAGGAGGCCGGATTCGAGCACCTGAGAGCCGCCGGTGCGGACGCGGAACTCTACACCGGGCAGACCCTCGGCGAAGACCGCGTCGTGGTCCTGGGCCCGGGCGCCGCAGAGCGCGTCGGCGCGCACGCGGCCGGGCTCGCATCCTGGATCCGAGCGGGCGGCCGCGTGGTCGCCGTGGGCATCGTGCCGGAGGACGCCGCTGCGCTGATCGCCGGCGGGATCACCTTCCACGAGGACGAGCACATCGCGTGCGTCTTCGAGCCGCCCGGGGCCGGGTCGGCTGCGGCGGGAATCGGCTGCGGCGACCTGATGATCCGTGACCCCCGCACACTGTGGCTGGTCGCTTCCGGGGCCGCCGTCCTGGGCAACGGCGTGCTGGCCCACCGGGAGGATCCGCCCGCGAGCTTCCTGCAACTGGTCCCCTGGCAGATCGACTACCGGAGGCTCTACAACGCCAAGCGCGGCTTCCAGGGCTCGAGCTTCGCCGTCAACCGCCTGCTGGCCAACACGGGCGTGCCCCTCCGGACGCCCCTGCCCGGGCGATTCGCCGACCCGGTCGAGGCCGAGCCGACGGCCGGGCGGTGGCTCGAGGGCCTCTACCTGGACGAACCTGTGGCGGAAGATGATCCGTACCGCTACTTCCGCTGGTAGCCTCGATCCCTGACCCCGCGGGAGACATCGCCATGGCCGATGACGGATTCACTGTGCCGGAACACATGAAATGGTGGACGCACGACCGCTTCGGACTGTTCATCCACTGGGGGCTCTACTCGCTCCCGGCACGGCATGAGTGGGTGAAGAGCATCGAGCGGATCCCCGACGAGGAATACCAGCGCTACTTCGACCGCTTCGACCCGGACCTCTACGACCCCCGGGCCTGGGCGCGCGCCGCGCGCGAGGCGGGCATGAAGTACGTCGTCATCACCACCAAGCACCACGAGGGCTTCTGCCTCTGGGACTCCGCACAGACGGACTACAAGGCCCCGAGCACGCCCGCCGGGCGCGACCTGCTGGCGCCGATGCTGGAGGCCTTCCGCGACGAAGGCCTGCGCGTCGGCTTCTACCACAGCCTCATCGACTGGCACCACCCCGAGTTCCCCATCGACCGCCACCACCCGCTGCGCGACGACCAGGAGGCCCGCCGCCGGACGGCCGGCCGCGACGTGCGCAAGTATGCCGACTACCTGCACAGCCAGGTGCGCGAACTACTCACGCAGTTCGGCCGCGTCGATCAGCTCTTCTACGACTTCTCCTACCCCGGCCCGGACGGCAAGGGACGGCGTGACTGGCGGGCGGAGGAACTGCTCAGACTCACGCGCGAGCTGCAGCCGGAGATCATCGTCAACGACCGCCTGGACCTGATGGACGTGCCCGGCGGCTGGGACTACCGCACCCCCGAGCAGTGCATGGTGCGCGACTGGGTGCGCGTCGACGGCCGGCGCGTGCCGTGGGAGACCTGCCAGACGTTCTCCGGCTCCTGGGGCTACCACCGCGACGAGGCGACGTGGAAGAGCGTCCGCCAGATCGTCTGCATGCTGATCGACACCGTGAGCAAGGGCGGCAACCTGCTGCTGAACGTCGGCCCGACGGCGCGGGGCGAGTTCGACGCGCGGGCGCTCGACCGCCTGGCCGGCATCGGCCGGTGGCTGCGCCGGCACGGCCGCGCGATCTACGGCTGCACCCAGGCGCCGGCGGAGCACGCCGCGCCGGACGACTGCCGGCTGACGTGGAACCCGGAGACACGCCGCCTCTACGTCCACGTGCTCAACTGGCCGCCGGGCGAGGTCTTCCTGCCCGGGCTGTTCGGCAAGGTCGCCTATGCCCAATTGCTCAGCGACGCCTCGGAACTGAAGCTCGGCCGGCGCGCGGCCTGGCAGTCGTGGGGCGAAGGGCCGCAGGAGACGCTCCGGATCGAGCTGCCGGTGCGGCCGCCGGACGTGGCCGTGCCGGTGATCGAGCTGTTTCTCACAGAGTAGCGCGGGCCGAATGGGTATTGCACCCGCGCCGCGATGGGCTATAATCCCAATGTGCCCGGTCCCCGGGGGCCGACCGGGTTGAAGCGGCGCCGACATACGGCCCTGAGGCCGTCACTGCGCCGAGACCCGTGGTCTGCTCGGGGCCGATTCGCACCTCTGATGGGGGGACAGTCTGCAGACGGGCTGGGGCCGATGGTCGTCGCGTCGACAGGCAAGAAGGAAGGGAGGAGCCGTGGAGAATCCAGGAAAGGCACTGAAAGACGTACGGTTTGCGAAGGCGCAGGACGCCATGACCAGAGACGTCGTGTACGTCGACGGCAGCGTCACGGTTGCGGAAGCCATCGCGCTCATGCGCGAGAAGCACGTGTCGAGTCTGATCGTCAAGAGCCGGAATCAGGACGACGCATTCGGCATCGTGACCCGCAAGGACGTGGTGAACAAGGTCGTAGACCCGGGCAGAGCGCCGGCCGACGTGAAGGTCTTCGAGATCATGACCAAGCCGCTGGTCACGGTCTCCCCGGGGCTCGCGCTGAAGTACTGCGCCCGGCTCATGAACGCCGCAGGCATACGCAGGGCTCCGGTGTTCGACGGCAAGGAGATCGTCGGCATGCTGAGCAACACCGACATCTTCGACGCCATCCACGTCTGAAGGACGCGGCGGCACCCTCTCAGCCCCAGCCCGGCTGCCGCCCGACCTCTCGGACCGTCAGGCCGTCCTGTCGCAGCGGACGGCGGCGAACAGCGTGCGGAAGCAGTCGGCCGCATCGCCCGGCCGATACAGCCCCACGTGCAGCCCGTGCACGGGCAGCGTCGCCGTCATGCTTCACCTCCTCCCGGGCCGCTCGCGGACGCGGAACAGGGCCGTCTGCGTCCGGCATCACGGCGCGGCGACGTTCGCTGCGCTCAGCCGGGCCTCCACCTCCGCGGCCGCCTCGTAGAGCCGGAGCGTCTCGTCCTGCCAACCGGACGAGGCGAACCAGTGGCTGCCGATGACGGGCGCCCAGTTCCACCAGGACTCGCCGGAGTAGCAGCAGCGTGCGCCCGAGCCGGTGCCGGCCCGCAGCGTGCTCACGGCGCGGTAGACGTTGCGCGTGCGCCCGTCCAGGAACTCCTGCAGACGCACGGCCCGGTCCTCGCCCAGCACGGCCCGTGCGCGCGCGTCCAGCAGGGCCTCCTGGATCACGATGCGGGCCTCGCACTCCTGAAGCCCCTCGCGGATGACCTCGAACCGCGCCGTCGACACGGCCCCTTCCCGGCCGGGGCCCAGGACGCCGGCGGAGATGTTGAGCATCCGCCAGGCCGTCTCGGGGAAGCGGCCATACAGCCGGCCCTGCGCCCGGCCGCGCCGATCGGTGCCGATCGTCAGGAAGTCGCCGCCCAGCCGCGCGAAACCCCGCCGCATGCCGGTGGCGTTCATCTCGGCAAGGAAGCGATAGGTGGTCGTGCAGGAGCTGTCCCACGGACGGCGCCCGAAATGGCAGACCAGCCCCTCCGACCGCCACCCGTGCATGCGCCCCAGCGAGGGGTCCAGGCCGAACATCGTCTGCCCCCACGCATACGGCCCGATGGCGAGCCCGAGCGGGACGTGCTTGATCTGCATGGTCTTGAAGGCATCGTGGGCGCAGCAGACCCACCGCACGTGCGGGAAGACGGACTGGAAGTGCTCCACCACCTCGGGGGTCGGCAGGTGGTCGGTGGCGTAGCCCCACATCATGGCGTCGGCCAGGCCCCGGGCCTCCAGGCGCCGGTGGACCTCCCGGAGCACCGGCGCCCAGAGCGCCCGGCTCTCCGGCAGGCTGTAGCGCGGCAGCGCCTGCTTGGTCACGTTCCCCTGCGCGTCGACCACGCTCACCAGGGGCCCCTCCTGCATCTGCTCCTGGCGCGCCTGGACGACCTCCTCGCCGCCGGGATGGCGGCCGGACAGCCCGCCTTCCAGATAGGTGTCCCACACGTAGAGGCACACGACCGACGGCCGCCCCTGATGCTCCAGCACGAGGTCCAGGTACCTGTCCAGGATGCTGTAGTCGTGCGTCCAGGTGCCGTCGGCCTGCCGCACCCACCGCACCATGGATTCGTCGTTGCCCAGGTTGGTGTTGCAGATGAGGGGCAGGTAGGTCGCCCGGGCGCCGACCTGGCCGAGCAGGGCAAGCGACCGCGCGATCAGGGCGAAATGCTCCTCGGACCAGAGCGGCACGTCGTAGTGCAACGCGAGCGACTCCGGAGACTGGATCACGTCGACGAACATGCGGTAGTCGGCCGGATCGGGCACACGCCACGGGCACACGTCGACGTGGACGGGCACCGTGAAGGGCTCAGCCGACGGGAGCATGACCTGCAGCGTGCCCGTGTAGCGGCCGGCGGCGACCTGTGCGGGCACCGTCACGGTGACCCAGACCGGCACGACGGCCCCGCCGATCGCCACCCGCTCGCCCCAGGTGGGGAGTATGTTCGGCCGGCGCACTTCCGCCTCCACCGGCGGCAGGTCGTCCAGCGCGTCGAAGCGCAGGGCGGCGCCGGGTCCCGGATAGACGTCGTGCGGCCCCGCGACGGTCGGCAACGCGTAGCGCACCTGCACGGCCGAGGCCGGGATCTCCCCGCCTTCGTTCCTCACGAGGCCCGTGGCGGCCGCCCGGAGGCCGCTGATAGGGTCCTTCGAGCCGACGACCACCTTGCCCGACCCCACTCCGCCGCGCGGCGCCACGATGCGGATCGGCCCCAGCGGCTCGTTCGGATCGCCGTAGTCGCACTCGTAGTCGTCCTGCATCGGCGCGCTGTTCCAGATCTGCAGGCCCGCCGGCCGGGTGGCGTTCGGCACGGCGGCTGCGCCCGGGGGCGCGGTCAGGCGCACTCCCGTCACACCGCACGTGCCCGCCGTGATCTCCACGAACTTCTCGGCCGGCCTCACCTGGGCCGTCGGCTGGGGGCTGCGGTGGGCCTCGATGGCCAGCACGTTCACCCCGGCGCGCAGAAGGGCGGCCGGTATCGCCAGCTCAAGCTCGCGGGCCTGATCCGGCTCGTCCGCCGGGTAATCCTCCGCCGGATGGTCGGGAGCCGCATGCTCGGCCAGATGGCCGCGCGCGATCTCGGTGCCGTTCACGTAGACGGCGATGCCGCCGCGGTAGGCGACGTGGAGTGTCAGCCCCTCGGCCTGCGCGGGATCGGCCACGGCGAACCGCGTCCGCATGGCCAGGTGCCCCACGAACGGCGAATCGGGGTCCATCATCATCTTGCGATGCCAGTCGGAATCGTCGAACTCGGGCCGCTGCCAGCCCTCAGGCGGCAGGGGCGTCGGGAACTCCAGCCACGTGCCCTCCTGCGTGCCCCGGTCCACCGTTTGGAGCCCCGCCTCGGTCCGCACGACGGCCGGCATAAGCGCGTAGTGGAAGCGCCACATGCTGCTCGTGCCCAGGATCGTCGTCGGCTCCGCCTGCGGCTGGGCCGCTCCCATCGCACACGCCGCCAGCACCGCCAGTGCCGCACACCGAACGCAACGGTAACTCATGCCGCTCCTCTCTCAAACGCCGCGAGCCCCGGGGGCTCTGGAGTAGTCCGTATCCTCGCGAAAGAACACCCCCGGCGTAACCGGCCCCCACGTGCCGGGGGCGTAGTTGGGGAACGCCGGGGCCTCCGCCTCCCAGGCGTCCAGGATGCCGCCGGCGAACTGCCATGCCAGCTCCACCTCGTCGCGCCGGGCGAACAGGGCCGAATTGCCCGCCATCACGTCCAGAAGCAGGCGCTCGTAAGCCTCCGGAGAGCCGGCGGGAGACGCGCTTCCGTACGGAAAATCCATTTTGACGTTCCGCAGGGCGGGTGTGAGCCCGGGCACTTTCGTGGCAAAACGCAGGGAGACGCCCTCGTCGGGCTGCACGCGCAAGGTGAGGCGATTCGGCTGCAGCTCGACGCCCTCGACGGCCCGGAAGAGGATGGGAGGGACTTCCTTGAACTCGACGGCCACCTCGGCCAGGCTCTCGGCCAGACGCTTGCCCGCGCAGAGGTAGATCGGCACGCCCGCCCAGCGCCAGTTGTCCACGTGAGTGCGGATGCCCACGAACGTCTCGGTCGTTGAATCCTCGGCAACCCCCTCCTCCTCGCGATAGGCGGGAACGGGGCGGCCGTCCACGGTCCCGCCGCCGTACTGGCCGCGGACCGCCGACCTTCTGACCTCGGGGCCTTCCAGGCGCCGCAGGCAGCGCAGGACCTTCGCCTTCTCGTCCCGCACAGCCTCGGCCGTCAGCGCGGCCGGCGGCTCCATGGTCACCAGCGTCAGGAGCTGCAGCACGTGGTTCTGGAGGATGTCGCGCAGGAGGCCGACCGAATCGAACGATCCCCCCCGCCCCTCCATGCCCAGGGCCTCGGCGACCGTCACCCGGATGGCGCGCACGGTCTGCGCGTTCCACACGTGCTCGAAGACGCTGTTGGCGAAGCGCAGGACGCTGATGCTCTGGACGGTCTCCTTGCCCAGGTAGTGGTCCATCCGGAAGGTCTGGGACTCGTCCAGGAGACGGTCGATGTGGGCGTTGAGCGCCCGGGCCGACTCCAGGTCGCGCCCGAACGGCTTCTCGAAGACAACGCGCAGGTAGCAGGCGTCGTCCTGCTCGCACGGACGGCGGCGCTCCAGGTTGCCGGAGGCCGAGAGCGCCTCCAGCGCCGGCACGACGACGTGCGGGGGCACCGAGAGGTAGAAGATGCGGTTCCCGCGCGTGCCGCACCGCTCGTCGACGCCCGCCAGCGTCGCGCGCAGCCGCGCGTGGTCGGCGGCGTCGCCGTAGTCGCCCTGCACGTAGAACGTCCGTGCGCCCAGCGCCTCCCAGACGCCGGCGTCCACGGGCCGGGTGCGGGAGAATCGCTCGACCCCCTCCCGCAGCCGGCTGCGGAACTGCTGGTCGGTCATCGCCGAGCGGCCGTACCCGACAACCGCCGAGCGCTCCGGAAGCAGCCCCTCGCGCGCGAGGTTGTAGAGGGCGGGCACGAGCTTGCGGCGCGTCAGGTCGCCGCTGCCCCCGAGGATCACGAAGACGCCCGGCTCGGGCTTCGCGGGCGATGTCTCGAACATGGCTGACCCTTCTCAATCGCGCTGCCGGCCATCATAGCGGCGCCCCCGGCGGTTGTCCACGCGCCGGCCGCCTCAGTAGCCCATCGCCTGCCGCACGTAGTCGCGGCTCATCCGCAGCGACTCCCGCAGCGGGCGCGTCGGCTCGAAATCCGCCTCGTGGGCCAGTTCGACGACGACGTCGCCCTCGAAGCCGGCCGCGCGCAGCGCCTCGGCGATGCGCGTGTGATCGGTGGCGCCCTCCCCCATCGCCTCGGGCCAGCGGCCGTCGGCCTGCTGGTCGCGCACGTGCACGAACACGATGCGGCCCGCATGCCGCCGGATGAACTCGACGGGGTCGACACCCGCGCGCAGCAGCCAGTTGAGGTCGGGGCCCAGCTTCACCTCGGGCACGCGCGCGATGGTTCCGCCCAGGTCGTGCTCGCCGTTCTCGACCTCGTAGGTGTGGTTGTGCAGGTTCAGCACCACCCCGTGCGCCTCGCAGAGCGGGATGAGTTGCCTGAGCAGCTCGGCCTGCGCGTCGAGTTGTTCCTCGCTCTTCGGCTCCCGCGTGCGGCCGACCGACGTGCCCAGGGTGCGCCCGCCGACGGCCTGCAAGCGCGGCAGCAGCGCCCGGGCTGCGGCCAGTATCTCCTCGTGCTGCGCGCGGTCCCACAGGGCGCCGCCCCAGGACGTCCCGATGACGGCGAGCGAATGCCGCTCGGACAACGCGCGCACGCGTTCCGCGGCGGCATCGTCCGCCAGGGCATCCGGCATCAGCTCGATGCCCTCGAAACCGGCCGCACTCATGTCCGCGAAGATCTCGTCCAGTATGGGCGATATGGTCCGCGGCTGCCTCCGGGCGGCATAGACCCACGGGTGCGCGCCAACAGTCACCGTTCGCGACGTCATCGATTCTCCCTCCGTCCGTGCCCTCAGAACGAAAGCAACAGGTGCCAGATGTACGAATACGCCAGTGCGTCCACGTCCTCCCAGACGCGCCGGACCAGATCGGGGTTCGAGACCTCGGGCGGCAGTTCGGACCGCTTCTCCTCCCACGGGATGCAGACGCCGGGCGGCGTCCGGGTCGGGCGGGCGCCCGGCAACGGCCCGGGACCGTCGCTCGGCCCCGGCGCCGGCGGCAGGGGGCCGGGAGTCCCGTAGATGCCGTGCTGCCGGGTGAACTCCGTCATGGCGCGCACGTTCTCCACGCGCGCGGCATTCTGAATGATGGCGCTGGCGTCCATGATGTAGCCGCCGTCGGCCGCCACGCCCTCGATGACCTCACGGCAGCGCTCTCGGACCTGCTCCGGGGTGCCCACGGCGAGCAGGTAGTTCGGGATGCCGCCGCTGAGGCAGAACTTGCGGCCCAGCACGCGATGGACCTCGAAGATGTCGCCCCGGTCGACGTGGTAGATGATGCTGCGGTCGGGCAGTTCGGCGAACGAGTCCAGGTGCGCGTTCCAGTCGCCCTCGGCGTAGAACAGCACCTGCCGGCCCTGCGCCCAGATGGCCTCGACGATGGGCTTCAGGGTTGCCCAGTAGATCGTGCGGAACGTCTCCGGCGAGAAGAACGGCACGCCGCCGCGGTGCATCCAGATGGCGATGGGCACTGTGCGGTCCGGATCGGCGCCCGAAAGCGCCATGTGCAGCAGGTGCGGCATGAGCGCCCGGCAGGCCTCCAGCACCGTCTCGGGCCGCTCCAGAACGTCCATGCACAGGCCCACGTAGCCGCGCAGCTTGTCGGCCAGGATGTCGAACGGCGCCTTCAGAAGCCCCGAGATCGCCGAGACGGTGCCGCTCTCCCGCCGCAGCCGCTCGGCCTGGCCGGGGAAGGCGCCGAAGTAGGACAGCATGGCCATGCCGCCTTTGAGAAACGACAGGTGGCTGCGCGCTGTGGCCGGCCGGCCCGGTGCGACCACGTCGCCGGCAACGCGCGGCAGCCAGACGTTGAGCAGGAAGCCGGTCGGGTCCTCGATCAGGTGATCGTAATCCTCCGGCCGCATGAAGGCGTCGTCCTCGGACGGCTCCCGGTACTGAAAGCCGGTGTCGGGCGGGATATCCACGCCGGGCACGCCGTAGTACTTGAGCCCGATCGCCTGGGTCAGCCCCGTCCATACGTAGACCATGTTGCCGACGACGGCGTCCCAGTCGAAGTCGGCCGCGCACCGGCGCACGGCGGCAAACGCTTTCTCGTAGTCGTGCGTCACCTCCTGGCAGGTGTAGCCCGCGTAGGCCGCCGTGAACTCGGCCGCAAAGGGGCGGATCGGCACGCAGTCCGGCCGCCCGTTCCGCATGGCGGTGACGTAGCGCTGCAGCCGCTGCGCGTAGACCTGCTCGGTGTCCGAAGCCATCGTTCGCTCCTCCGTTCAGACGCCGGCACCATACCGCCGGGCACGGGGACGCGCAAGCTCCGGCGCCGGATCCTGCCCGCGTTTGACTCCGCGCCGGGTCGAGGCTACGATCGTGATCCTACTCTCAGGTCGGGAATCCCCATGGGCACAAACGAATGCACCGATGGCCGCACCGAGATGGAGGGCATCCTCCGACGGGAGAGCTGGGGCTGTCTGGGCCTCAGCTCGGACGCAGGCCCGTACGTCGTCCCCCTCAACTACGCCTACGTGGACGGCCGGATACTGATCCACTGCGCCCTGGAGGGCCGCAAGCTCGACTGCATCCGGGCCGACCCCCGCGTCTGCTTCGTTGTCGCGCGGCAGGAGAGCACGGTCCGCGATCACGGAGGCTCCCGGTGCCATCTGGACTGCGACAGCGTCCTGTGCACCGGCACGGCGCGCATCGTTGAGGACCTGCACGAACGCGCCGACGCGCTCAACGCGTTCAACCGCGCGTTCAAGCCCGGCGCCGACGATCTGGCGCCGGACCGGGTGCGCGCTTGCGCAGTGATCGAAATCACCGTGGCGGGCATGACGGGCCGCCGGGAACGCGCCGGCAAGCGCGTGCGCTGGGCCTCCTGACCCGTTGCACAACCCCCACAGACACCGGAGGGAGACTTTATGAAGCCTCAGTTGTTCGCATTGATGACGGCCATGGCCTGGGGCATCGGCAGCTACTTCGAGAAGAAGGGCCTGCACGAGGGCAACCTGTCCCCCCAGGTCGGCATCACGATCCGCACGGTCTCCGCCCTGGTCATCCTGGCGATCGTGAGCTTCCCGCAGTGGAAGAGCATCCCGGAGGCCGGCACGCGGCCGCTGCTGTACATGATCGTGGGAGGCGGCCTGCTGGCCGGCTCGATCGGCATGCTCTGCTTCTACGCCGCCGTTAAGGGCGCGCCGCTCGGCAAGGTCATGCCCATCGCCTTCACCTCGCCCCTGTTCGGCGCGATGATGGCCGTCGCATTCGGCGGCGAGCCGCTCTCGGCCCGCACCGGCCTGGGCATGCTGCTCACCGTCGGCGGCATCATCCTGCTGACGCTCGGCTGAGCCGGCGGCCGCGTCACGACTCGGCGTCCAGCTCGGCGAGCAGTTCGCGAAACGCTTCCGAATCGGCCAGGATCTGCGCCCCAGCCCGGATCAGGCGGTCCACCATCTCGTCCGGGAGCGCGAGCGAAGCCGGCAGTTGCTGCAGGCAACGGCGCTCCTCCTCGTCCTGCATCCGGTCGAAACCGACTTCGATGACGTGGAACCGGACGGCGTCGGGCCGCCCCTCGATCTCCCGGGCCAGGTCCTCGCACCGTTCGCGCAGCAGCGCCGCCGATTCGAACGTGTAGTTGTTCATCATGCCCAGGATCGCCGCCCGCCCCACCTGGACCTCGTCCGGCGTGTCCGCCCGCTTGTCCCACTCGATGCCGGGCTCGTATCGCGCGTTCACGATGATGACCACGACGCGTTTGATCTCGCCGGCGTCCAACATCCGGCGGACGCCCCGGTCGCCGTCGGTGGTGGTCAGGGCATGCAGCACGGCCCGCACTCCCAGATTGTCCGACACGCCGCCGTCGAGCAGGTGGACGTTCGGGCGCCGCGCCAGGTCCGCAAACGAGCGAGCCTGGGCGGCCATCCGGTAACGCCGGGAGGCGGCATCCCGGTCCCTCAGGCTCGCCGCCACCCACGCAGGCTCCACGAAGTCGGCGCCCCGCTTGTGATTCCGCAGCGTGATGGGGCTGAACAGCAGCGGAACGGCCGACGACGCGGCGACCGCGCGCGCGATGGGCACCTGCGAGAGGTCCGAGTAGAGCAGGTCGAACCGGTCCTGTGTGAACTCGAACGGCAGCCCGAACGTCATGTCCGTAGCGTTGAGGATCACGAACGGGCGCCGGCCCGCCGCCACCAGATCGCCGAACACCGCGCCGTCGAACACGTGCCGGTCGTAGCACTCGGCCGCCATGTCCGTGCGGCTGAACCAGAGCGAACCGCGGCGCCACCACGTCCAGGGCGCCAGCATGCGCAGCATGAGCGCCGCCTGGAAGTCGTGCCGGAGGAACTTCTCCTCGAACGTTTCGAACAGCCCCTCCCCGTTCAAGGCGTAGTATGCCGCCACGAAGCTGCCGCCGGACACAGATGAGATCACGTCGACTTCGTCCAACAGCCGCCGGGGCTCGCCGTCGACACGCACCTGCGTGCCCCGAAGCTGCTTCATAACGCCGTAGGCCAGAGCGGCGGCTCGCGTGCCGCCCCCGGAGAACGTCAGGATCACGAACAGACCGTCGGAGTTGCCGGGCGAGGCGCAGTTGCAGAAGCGATAGCCCGCCTCAGGTTCGAAGCTTCCGAGCGGCGGGTTGACCGGGTAGTGCGCGCAGCCGGCCAGCAGCGCCAGGACGACGAGCGCAGGCGCCAGGCGACGGACCTGCACGGGGACCTCCCCTGTCAGCGGGTCATCTCGCGCGGGATGAACTCCTGCGAGGCCTTCTGCCAACCCGGCCCGGCCGCGTGCCCCGTGAGCGGGTCGAGCGTGACCTGCTTCGGGCACGTCATCACGTTGCAGGCGGCGCAGACCGACGAAGCCGGGCAGGTCAGGTCCAGCAGTCCAGCACCGACGAGAGTCGGAGCGGTGATCCTGCGGGCGAAGTTGACGGCATCGAAGTAGCGTGCCGCTTCGAGCTGGGCCGGGTCGGCCACGCCGCTTGCCCGGTCCACGCTCACGAGCCGCGGCCAGCCCGCCGCATGATGCGGCGAGACGGGGGCGGTGTGGTCGCACATGGCGGGGACGCATGCGCAGACGGCGCTCACCTGCGGACAGAGGCCGCCGGCCACGAGGGCCTGCCCTCCGCCCTGGCTGCTGCCGTACACGATCAGATGCTTGCCGTCCCAGTCCGGGTGCGACGCAACGAACTCGACCGCGCGCACACAGCGCAGGTACATGCCCAGGAAGTAGCTGGTCTCGCGGCTGTCGCGGCCCTGGTGCGGATAGCCGCGCAACGGGCCTTCGCCCATCTGGCGGTAGTACTCGGGCGGCTGCTCGTTGAGGATCGAATGCGCGTTGATGCTGAAGACGAGCATCGGCCCCTGCCAGTGCGCGCGCCCGGCCGCCCATTCCTTGCTGATGGGCGCAACGCCGGCCGACCGGAAGCAGACGAGCGCGGGGAAGGGACCCTCGCCCTTCGGACGCGCCAGGTAGCCGTAGACGTGCTGCCCGCCGACCGAGTCGAGGCGCACGTTCCAGACGTCCGCCCGGTCCGTGGGGCTTTCCAGCGGCTCCACGACGGCGTTCATCGGCACGTCGGCCAGCCGCGCCACCTGCGCCCGCCAGAACGCGTCGAAGTCGTCCGGCGGCGGCATGGAGGGTTCGATGCGCTCGGGACTGAAGGCGGCACCGCCTGTGGCGCGCACAGCCGGCTCCCCGTCGCGTTCCCACGTCGCACGCACGCAGAGGACGCACGGCACGTCGCGCCCGGCCGTCACCTCCGCCCGGCCGTCGACGACTTCGACCGTCCGGGCCTCCGAGGTGCGGAAGCCGTCCGTCGACAACTCGCACCGCAGAGGAGCCGCCGGCACCGGCCGCCCGCCGTCGGTCAACTCGAAGGCGAACGTCGCCGCCTCGCCCGCCACGTAGACGCCGTCGGGCCGGTCGGTCACGATGCGGAGCTGCGTCGCGGACTCCTCGCCGGCGAACGCAGCCGAGCCACAGAGCAGAATCGCCGCCACCAGTCCCAGCCTCCACGCCATCGCCCGCCCCTTCCCTGGAGGACACGCCGGCGAGTTGAACGGACGCCTACGCCTCGTAACCCCGCATCGTGGCCAGTTCGGCGGCCAGGTAGTCCTCGTGCGGGCCGCGGTTGATCCACTCCCCGCTCAGGTAGCCGTCGTAGCCCAGGCCCTGCAGCAGCTCGACCGCGCGCCGGTGGTCGATGTCACCCTGGCCGATCAGGCACAGCCCCTCTCCGGGCTTGCCGTCGTGGAAGTGCACGTGGCGGATCCAGGGCTTCAGGATCTCGAACGCCTCGTCCATCGTCGCCCCGCCGCGGCGCACCGGGTGCATGATGTCCCAGTTGACGGCGATGGCCGGGTCGTCGACCTTCTGCATAACGGCAGCCACGTGGTGGGGGTCGCACCAGTCGTCGTGCGTCTCCATGCAGACGGCGACCCCCCGTTCGCGCGCGCGCCCGGCCAGCCGGCCGAGGGCCTCGGCCACCTGTTCGACGGCCGCCTCGCGCGCGGTACCCTCGGGGAGCTGACCTCCGAACACACGGATGCAGCCGGCACCCACGTCGGCGGCCAGGTCGATGCACTGCAGGGCCTGCTGCACGAGTCCCTCGCGGATGGCGGGGTCGGCGAAGCGGCAGGACGTGGCCACGCAGCAGATGGGCACGCCCGTGGCGCGCACGGCGTCGCAGGCGGCCGTGCGCTGCTCGGGCGTGGCGTCGGGTTCCAGGCCGTGCTTGTGGCCGGCGCTCACGCGCACCTCGATGCCGTCGTAGCCCAGCTCGCGCGCCAGGGCCAGCACGGGCGCCAGCTCCATCTCGGGCGTCGAGAACGTCATGAATGCATACTTCATGGTGCACCTCTCCGTAGAAGGCGGTCAGCGGCATTATGCCGGGAACCCGCCCGCGCCGCAAGTCGGAAGGCCATGCTCAACCCCCCGGATTTCGGTCTGCTCCGCACCGGCGGCCCCACGCGCGTGAGTTCCGGGCGGGCAACAGCGGCCCTTCGGAGTCGGCGCTTCGGCGACGTAACGCCTGGATCTGCCTCAGCATGCCGTCCTTCGCGGCTTCGCGCCTTTGCGTGAGACATTGCCGTTGCCTTGCCGGCAGCGCCCCGGTGTCAGGCGGCCCGCGCTCCGGGGACTCGCATTCGCGGAACGGCCCTGCTATCCTGGCCCGCCGGTCGGTGCGATGACGGCCGCTCAGTCGGGAAAGGGAGTGCGGCGATGGAGAACGGGATGACCGCACGGCTGTACACCGCCGAACGCATCTGGACGATGGACGCACACCGGCCCTACGTGCGCCACATGGCCGTCGAGAACGGCCGGATACTGGCCGTCGGCGATGAGGCCCGGGCGCTGGGCTGCCCGGAGGCAGTGGACCTGGGCGGCGCCGCCGTCCTGCCGGGCTTCATCGACGCGCACGTGCACTTCGGCGATCTGGCACGGGCGAAGTACGAACTGGACCTGAGCGAGGCGCGCTCGGCCGAGGACGTCCTGGCGCGGCTGCAGAAGCACGCCGCGACGCTGACGCCCGGCGAGTGGCTGTTCGGCCGACGCTGGGACGAGAGCAAGTGGCCCGAGAGGCGCTACCTGACCCGCGACGACCTGGACCGCGCGCTGCCGAACGTGCCGGTCGTGCTGCGGCGCGTCTGCGGGCACCTCTGGGTGGCCAACACGTGTGCGCTCGAACGGGCGCAGGTGCCCGCCGACACACCCGGACTCGACGCCGCGAACGGCTGGCTGCGCGAGGGCGCCACCGACGGTCTGAAGCGCTACCGCGAGCCGACCCCCGAGCGGCTTGCCCAGGCCATCGGCTACGCCTCCGATTCCGTGCTGAGGCTGGGCATCACGTCGGTGCACGACCAGTGGTCCGAGCTGCGCCCGCTCTGGGAAGCGCCCGCCGGCGCTCTGCGCGTGAAGGTGCGCGTGGGCCTGCCGGACACCCGGCTGGCCGCCGCCTGCGAGCTGGGGCTGCCCACGGGCCTCGGCAGCCGATTCGTTTGCATGGGCGGCATCAAGGTGTTCGCCGACGGCTCGGTGGGCGCGCGAACTGCCGCCCTGCGCGAGCCGTACGCAGACGACCCCTCGACGGCCGGCGGCCTGGTGTGCACGCCCGAGGCGCTGGGCGAACGCGTGCGCGCCGCCCACCAACACGGGCTGCAACTGGCCGTGCACGCCATCGGCGACCGCGCGGTGGACGTGGTGGTGGACGCCCTGCGCCGCGCCATCGAGTCCGCGCCGGACCGGGACCACCGGCACCGGATCGAGCACTGCGAACTGCCCGACAGGGCCGCCGTGGACGCCCTGGCGGCGCTGGGCGTCATCGCCTCGGTCCAGCCGAACTTCATCGGCGAATGGGGCCGGGCCGGCGGCATGTACGAAGAGCGCCTCGGACCCGACCGCTGGATGCGCATGAACCCGCTGGGCACGCTCGTGCGCGCGGGGGTGCGGCTGGCGTTCGGGTCGGACGGCATGCCGATCGGCCCGCTGTACGGCATCTGGTCGGCAACGCAGCATCCGGACCCCGCCGAACGCCTGACGGTCGAACAGGCCGTCGCCTGCTACACGGCGGGCAGCGCCTGGGCGGGCTTCGAGGAGGCCGAGAAGGGCCGCCTGCAGCCGGGCTACGCGGCGGACTTCGTGGTGCTCTCGTCCGACCCCGCCCGCGTGCCCGTCGACCGAATACGCGACATCCGCGTTCTGCAGACTTACGTGGACGGCCGGCGCGCCTTCGACGCAACGGGCTGAGGACGCTCGGACCTCGGCCGGGACGGCAGGTGTGGCCACGTCGCAGCCAGGGTAGACTGAGACGACGAGTCCGGTCCTTCCAGGAGCCCCGCACATGACGAACGACAGACCAGCGGACGGGCAGACGTGGGCGCCCCGGGCCGACATCGCGCCGGTCACGGGCCGGACGCGCACCGGCCGGTTCACGACCCGGGCGAACGGCACGCGCACCTGCGCAGGCGGATGGCAGTTCCGTTTCGACGGCATCCGGCCGGGCCGCGGGTACCGCATCCTCACCACGGCGCGGCACAGGGGCCTGCCGAACGCGCGTGACTGCCTGGTGGCCATCGCCCATTGGGGCGACTGGGAGCCCGGCGACGTCCGCCCCCGCCGGCCCTGGAACTACCTGCTGCCCCGCGCGGCGGCGCCCGGCACGATGGAGTTCGAATGCATTGCGAAGGCGCCGAAGGGCGCCACGACGCTGACCGTGCGCCTGGTGTTCCGGTGGGCCGACCGCGGGCAGGCGACGTGGGATCCGCCCTCCATCGCCCAGTCCGACGTGCCCGGCCGCAGGCCGGTCAAGGTCTGCATCGTCAACGAGACGCGCCAGACGCGGGACCGCATGCGCATCCAGGGGTTTTCGCGTGGACTCGGCCTGCCGACGGACGTCGCCGAGGGGGTGGACGTCTACGCGACGCTCGTGCGGGCCGCCTGTCGCAGGAAGGCGCAGCTCATCGTCACGCCGGAAGTCGTCGTCGCCGGGCGCGGCCCGGCCGGCGCCGTGGAGGTGCCGGGGCCGGCGACGGAGCCGTTCCAGCAGATCGCGCGCGACCACGGCGCCCACGTCGTGCTCGGGCTGCGCCGACGCGACGGCGACGCGACGCGCAACAGCGCGGTGCTGATCGGCCCGGAGGGAATTCAGGGCATCTACGACAAGGTGCACCTGGCCATCAGCGAGGGCCTGAACGGCTCGCTGCCCGGCGACTCCTTCCCCGTCTTTGAGACGCCGCACGGCCGCGTCGGCTGCCTGATCTGCATGGACACGACCGTGTGCGAGTCGGCACGCATGACGGCACTGAACGGGGCCGAGTTCATCTGCTTCCCCATCATGGGCGACCTGCGGGCGGACCGCTTCTCCCCCGGCGACCCCGTGTTCAACGAGAGCCGCTGGAAGGCCATCATGCGCACGCGCGCCATCGACAACCAGGTCTGCATGGTGGTCGCGCGCAACGACGTACGGGGGAGCTGCATCATCGACCGCAAGGGCGACCTCCTGGCCTGGAACGAGGGCTACGACGAGTTCACCATGGCCACGGTCGCGCGGGACGACGGCTACCTGGACTGGCTGGGCGGCGACTTCCGGGGGGTCACCTTCCTGCTGCGGCGCCCGCACCTCTACGGCCGCTACGCGGACGAAGACTGCCTTGGCCCGTGCCGTCGCAGGCGGGAGACGTGACGGCGACGCCGCGGCATGTCAGCCCGGCGGGCGGCGGTTGTTGTCCTCGGTCGAGACTCCCAGGCTCTGCATCTCCCAGAGTTCGGCGAACTTGCCGCCCCGCGCGAGCAGCTCCTCCTGGGTGCCCTCCTCGACCAGCCGGCCGCCGTCCAGCACGACGATGCGGTCGGCGATGTCGGTGGTCGACAGCCGGTGGGCGATCAGGATCGTGGTGCGCCCCCGTGCGGCAGCGGCCAGGGCATCCTGAATCGCCTTCTCCGTGATGGTGTCCACGGCCGAGGTGGCCTCGTCGAGAATCAGGACCGCGGGGTCCCGCAAGAGGGCGCGTGCGATGGAGATGCGCTGCTTCTGGCCGACGGAGAGCTTCACGCCGCGCTCGCCGACGACGGCCTGGTAGCCGTCGGGGATCTCACGGATGAACGCGTCGGCACCGGCCTGCTCGGCGGCCCGGTACACGTCCGCCTCGCTGCACTCGGGGCGGCCGTAGGCGATGTTCTCGTGGAGCGTGGTGTTGAACAGAAAGGGCTCCTGCAGCACCATGCCGATGTGCTCGCGGAGGGCGGGCGGGTCGTACCGGCGCACGTCGACACCGTCGATGAGCACGCACCCGCGCTGCACGTCGTAGAAGCGGCAGATCAGGTCCACCAGCGTCGTCTTGCCGACGCCGCTGGGGCCGACCAGCGCCACGGTCTCGCCGGGCCGGATGGTCAGGTCGATGTCGGTCAGGACGGGTTCGGACCGATAGGCGAACCCGACCCCCTGCAGTTCGATGCGGCCCTCGAGCCGCTCGGGACGGATCGCGTCGGGCGCGACGGCGAGTTCGGGGGTCTCGTCCAGGAACTCGAAGATGCGGTCGGCAGCCGCCGTGGAACGGGGCAGCCCGTGGGCAAGCAGCCGGGACAACTCCTGGATCGGCCGGTAGAAGCTGCCCACGTACATCTGGAAGGCGACGAACTCCCCCAGCAGAAGCGTGCCGTTGAGGACCATGCGCCCGCCGGCGATGAAGACGAACAGGAGCCCGAGGCCCGTGAGGACCTGCATGAGCGGGTGGAAGACGGCGAACCGCAGGGCCACGTCCATCGAGGCGTCGTAGTAGTCCTGGGTGCGGTCCTGGAAGCCGGCCGTCTCCTGGCGCTCGCGGGAGAAGGACTTGACCACGCGCACTCCCGATATCCGCTCCTGCACGAACGTGTTCAGATCGGCGATCTTCTGCCGGAACGCCCCGAACCGCGAGTGGAACTCGCGGGTGAAGAACAGGACCGCGGCGAGGATCAACGGCATGGGGATCAGGGTCAGGGCGGCCAGGCGCGCGTTCATCGCGAACAGCAGGCCGGCCACCCCGAGCAGCCTCAGCATCGACGTGACGACCACCTCCACCGAGTGGACCAGCATCGACTCCACGGCCTCGGAGTCATTCACGACGCGCGACATCGTCTCGCCGGTCGGGTGGTCCTCGAAGAACCGGATGGACAGGTCCTGCAGGTGCCTGTAGAGCTGGTTGCGCACGGCCCGCACGATCCGCTGGCCGAGCATCGCGGAGAGATAGTTGTGCAGAGCGCCGGCGAGCGCCGCGCCCAGCAAGGTGCCCACGAACACCGCCGCCAACACCGCATGCAGCCGGTAGCCGGTGCTCGGCAGGGCGTCGTCCACAAACGCCTTGAACAGCCACGGCTGGACCAGCCGCAGCACCTCGGTCAGCACGGCCAGGCCGAGCACGCAGACCATGAGGTACCACCACGGCCGGACGTACCCGAGCAGACGGCCGTACGAACGGAGGATGTCCCCAACGCTCTTCTTCGGCGCGTCTCCCGGGCGGCCCATGTGGCGCATATGATAGTGGCGCACCCGATCCCCTCCGGGGAAGACAGAACTGACCAGTCAGTTCCATTCTCCCATCCGGCCCCCTGCCTGTCAACGCGCGAAACGGCGGCGGACGGCCCCCACGGGCCCTCTCCGTGTCGGCGAGGCCGGCACCTTCAGTCCTGCGGATCGCCGAGCGCATCGAAGATCAGATTCGCCACGTCCGTGTTGTCGACATACGGACCGAAATGCGGGTCGCGTCCGACGACCCGGGCGGCGAAGCCGGCCGCCGCCGTGCCCCGAGCGTAGAGGGGAACGAGCAGCCGGGTGTGGCTGCCGCTGTTCCACGCCATCTCGGGCATCCGACCGATGCCCCGTCCCCCCAGTGGTTCGTAGGCCCAGACCCCCTCGCCGGCCGTCAGGTAGCCGCATTCGTGGTCCGCCGTGACGATCAGCAGCGTCTCTTCCCAGTTGCTGTTCGCCTCGACCCACTCGACGACCGCGGCGGCGGCGTCGTTGAAGTCGCACTGTTCCTCGATCATGCGCCCCGAGAGGTTCGAATGCGAGGCCGAGTCCACGGCCCCGCCTTCCACCATGAGGAACAGGCCGTCCGGTCCGCGCCCCAGCACGTTCAGCGCGGCCCGCGTCATCTCGGCCAGCGTGGGCACGCCCTGGTTGAGTGGCACGACGTAGGGCGCCGCCTCCGGATCTCCGCCGCGCGAACACTGCAGGGTGCCGCCCACCTGCGGGATGCCGATCACGCGCCGCGGTGCCGGCCCGTCCATAAGACGCCGGAACTCCTCGCGGGACTGCACGAGCGTCCATTCGTCGTCGGCGATGCCGTTGTGATCGGCGTCAACCCACTCCCCCGCCGTCGGCCGGCCGTCTCCGTCGGCGTCGTGCCGCACGGGGTCCCAGGCGCCGGCCAGGCCGGCCACCAGGGCGCCCCACAGATCGGCGCCCCCGACGTAGCCGTAGGAGCCCGCCTCCGGCCGCCGCTGCCCGTCGCTGTCATACCAGGGATGCCCGCAGCCCATGATGCAGTCGATGGCGGTCTCCAGGATCATCTCCCGGGCGATCTCCTCGACGTGGTTGCGGCTGCTGCTGTGGGCCGCGAAACCGGCCGGCGTCGCGTGCGAGATCGGCACCGAGGTAACCACGCCGGTGGCCATGCCCAGTTCCTCGCAGAGGGTGAGCACATTGCGGAGCGGCTGGCCCTCGGCGTCGACGCCGATCGCACCGTTCGTGGTCTTGCGGCCGGTGGATAGTGCCGTCGCGGCGGCGGCCGAATCCGTGCATCCCCGTCGGACGTGATCGAAGTCCGCCCAGACGGCTTCCGGGTCATACCCGCTCGGCGCACGGCCGTCGTCCGTGCGGACCAGCGGGTCGGTCTTCATGGCGATGCGGCAGGGAAACGACTCGTAGACGCTGCGTCCCGGCGCTCCGGCGCTGTACAGGCTCGCCGCTTCAACGTGCCGGAACCCGCAGCCGTCGCTGATCAGCACGATCACATTCTTCACGCTGCGGACGGCCGAACGCCCCGCCATCGGTGCGGGCCGCGCGGAGGCGCAGTCGGACACGGAGACAACAAGAACCACCAGCACAAGCACTTTGAACGCCACGGACAACCGCGCCATCCCCGGACTCCCTTCCTCGGGTGAGAACCGCCAGACCGTGCAGAACAGCGAACAACCCAAGGTAGCACAGAAGGCCCGGGCATCCAAGGAGACGGCCGGCAACCCGTACGCCGGGGGCTCCGGAATGCCGCCCCGCTTGACATGGAGCCCGGACCACGGCTATCGTGCAGACGCCCCGGGCGAACCGAGAAGGGGCGGCCCGCCGCGCGGGCGGATGCCGAGGGAAGGATGCGACCAGTCGAACGCAAGGCGTTCATCATCGGGCTGATCCTCATCACGGCCGCCACGCCGCCGTTCTTCATCCAGCTCAACGAGGCAACGCGCGCGCTCAACACGTGGAAGCTGCTGGCGAAGATCGGCTCCCTGGGCGCCACCGTGCTGTTCGTCTGGCAGTTCCTTCTGGGCTACCGCCAGGCCGTCGCGCGGTGGCTGACGCCGGACTACCTCTGGGCCCTGCGGGTGCACAGGCTGCTGGGCGTGGGCGGGTTCGTGCTGCTCCTCCTGCATCCGACCTTCATCACCCCCTACTACCTGACGAAGCACGGCCTGCGGCTCTTTGCCGGCGGCCTGCCGCCGCCCCTGGACGTCCTGGTGCCGCTGGGACTGGTCGCCCTGGGCCTCCTGGGCGTCATCGTCCTCACCAGCACACTGCTGCGCAGCGTCATGGGCCGCCGCGCGTGGTATGTGACCCATCTGGGCGCCTACCTGATGCTGCCGCTCGCGTTCGTGCACGGCTACCCCATCGGGTCGACCCTGCAGGGAACCGGCCTGCGGTACGGGTGGCAGGGGCTGTTCGTGCTCACGGGGGCCTTCTACGTCCTGCGCATACTGGCTCGGTTCGGAGTGTTCAGCGCACCCTACGAGCTGGCGGACGTCCGCCCGGTCGCCCGGGACGTCGTGGAACTGACGCTGCGCCCCCTGGGCCGGCGGCTGCAGCCGGCCGCCGGGCAGTTCGCCTTCTTCCGTCGTGGGCCCCGGGGCTCGGTACGCCCCTTCACGGTCTCCCGCTTCGACGCGGAGACCGGCCGCCTGAGCATCACCGTCAAGGCGCTGGGCCGCTCCACGCGCGCTCTGCAGACGGCGACCCCCGGCGAACGAATACTGGTCGACGGTCCCTACGGCACATTCGGACGAGCAGCCCTGGAAACCGATCGCCACGTCGTCATGCTGGCCGGCGGCATCGGGATCACGCCCTTCCTGCGCATCATCGACGAGCTGAAGCGCCGGCCGGGACGCGAGGCCTTCCTGTTCTACGGAAATCAGCAGGAGGCGGACATCGCGCACCGGCAGGAGCTGGAAGCGGCCGGTCACGTGGACCTCATCCACGTCCTGAGTGGCGTCGAGGAACACGCGACGTTCGAGGTGGGCTTCATCACGCCCGACCTGCTGCGCAGTCGACTGGAGGAGCCGCCGTCCCGCTACGAGTTCCTCATCTGCGGCCCTCCGGAGATGGTGGCCGGGCTGGAGTCGGATCTCCGGTCCGAAGGCGTTCCGCGCCGGCAGATCCGCCACGAACTCTTCGAATACTGACCCGGCCCCTCTGAGGACCCGGACTGCGGCCCGGCGCATTGACTCTGCCGACCCATGCCGTAATCTATCGGTCGGGAACGACCGGTATTGACCTCCAATGCGTGAGCATGAAGGGACGCCCGATGCCCGCTCAGAGATTCCAGCGCCTGCCGACCCTGTCGTTCGACCACTTCTTCACCGACGCCGAAGTCACGGCATACGTGCAGAGACTGGCGGAGGTCCGGCCCGAACTGGTCGGCCTCTCGGCCCTCGGGACGTCCCGCGAGGGCCGTGCCATTCACCTGCTGACGATCACCGATCGAGCCACCGGCCCCGCCGAGGACAAGCCCGCGTACCTCATCCACGGCAACATCCACGCGATCGAGCTGTCCGGCACCCATGCCGCGCTCCTGACCTGCCGCCGGCTCTGTCAGGACCACATCCATTCGGACCTCCTCAAGAGAGTCGCCTTCTACGTCGTGCCCCGGCTCAATCCCGACGGCGCCGAGTTCGCAGTCACCACCTCGGGCTCCATCCGCAGCCGCACCGACCGGTCCCAGCGGGAGCCGAACACGCTCTACCAGGAGGACGTGGACGGCGACGGCCTGATCCTGACGATGCGGCAGGAGCACCCGAACGGCAACTTCGTGGTCGACCCCGACGACAGCCGCCTGCTCATCCGCCGCACGACCGGCAGCCGGCCGCCCTTCTACCGCACTTTGCCCGAGGGCATGATCCACGAGTGGGACGGCACCGACAACATCCGCGTCGAGGGCCGCAGCTTCGACTGGAACCGCAACTGGTCCTACGACTGGCAGCCCGAGCCGGCGCAGTCCGGCGCCGGCGACTTCCCCTTCAGCGAGCCCGAGATGCGCGCCATGGCGGAGTTCCTGTTCGCCCACGACAACATCTTCGGCGTCCTGGGCTACCACAACGGCCCGAACGGCGTCCTGCGCCCGCCCTCGACCGGCTCGGACGCGGACCTGGACGCCGACGACCTCAAGGTCCTGAAAGACCTGGCCGAGATCGGCGCCCGGCACACGGGGTTCCCCGTCATCCCCGTCGTCAAGTATCGGCGGGACTACCAGCGGGACGTGAACCTGCGCGGCCACTTCCACAACTTCGGCTACCACCACCTGGGGCTGTTCGTCTTCGAGTTCGAGCTGGGCACCCTGCTGAACAGCGCCGGCATGGGGACCCGGGAGGACATCTTCGCCGTGCGCTCCGACCAGGACCAGGAGGCCCTGATCCGCCGCATGATGAAGTGGTGGGACGGGCAGAAGGACCGCCTGCCCGTCTGCGGTGAATGGACGCCCCATCGGCATCCTCAGCTCGGCCGCGTGGAGATCGGCGGCCTGGTGAGGAAGTACATGGCCGGCCCCACGCTCACCGACCTGAAGCGCATCGCCGAGGGCACGTACCGGTTCACGCTCGACCACGTCGCCCGGCATCCGCGCGTCGTGATCGAGGAGCCGCGGGCGGAGGCCGTCGGCGGGGACGTCTACCGCGTGAGAGCCCGGATTGCCAACCGCGGCGAATTCCCCACGCACGTCTCGAACAAAGGCCGCGGACTGCGCCGCCTGAAGGGCGTGCGTATCGACTTCCGCCCCGCCGACGGCGTCCGGCTGCTCTCGCGCACCGGCCACCAGTCCCTGGGCCACCTCGCCGGCCTGACCGACGGGCGCGAGCTGGAATGGTTCGTCCGCGCGCCGTCGGGAGTGCAGACCCTGTGTGAGCTGCGCGTGCGGGGAGGCACCGGCGGCAACGCGGCGGCCGTCATCGACAAGCCGTAGGCGCGCCCGTCAGGCGCGGCCCGACGACGCAAGGGCAGGTGGTACGCCCGCCGCGACTCGAACGCGGGACCTGCGGTTTAGGAAACCGCCGCTCTATCCGACTGAGCTACGGGCGCACCGGTATGATCATGTCATAACCAACGCGATGGAAAAGGGTTATAGCATTCCGCCGGCTCCTGCCCATTTTCGCCAATCTCATCCGATCTCGCCTGATCTCGTTCTTCGGGCCCCATTCTGCGGCGATTCTGCGGCGCGATAGGGGCAGGCCGGAGCCCGACTGTCCCCAGCATCCGGGCCGCCAAGGCCCTTGCTCCCTCCACTCGCCAGCCACATAACCACCCAGGGACTTCGTCGCATGCCGCCGCGGGAGACACGGCCCATCGACTCTCCAACAGCATATGGGGAGCGCTGGCTCGCGTCAAGCCTGTCCTGCCGGGGCATGGTGCGGTTCACGGGCAAGGCGTAAGCGGAGAGTCCTCCTCGTCGGCGCGGCGGAGGGCTTCGGTAACGATGCCTTCGTGGATGTAGTACCCCGCGGCGAGCATGCGAGAGAGAGGACCCGCAAGACGGGGGATGACGCCTTCACGTTTGGCGCGCAGCAGCAGGCCGACCGTGCCGACGGCCTCCAGGTGGAACACCTCGGCCGCAACCTTCCGGCCCTTGCGCTCGTCCATCAACACCAGGGGCACGTCCTGTTCGAGCGCGAGCTGGATGACCGCGCTCTCGCCCGCGTCAAGCACGTCGGCCAGCAGGGCCGGCGGGTCGCCCGAAGCGCAGACCTCCAGGCACTGTGTGCGGTTCGCCATCTCATCGTATCGGGCGGCGCCCCCCGTGCCCGAGTTGATCTCGTCGCGGACGGCTACCGGCACCAGTACCTTCTCGAAGAGGCGACCAAGGACAGTCAGGAGTTCGGCTGCCGCCAGGGCTATCAGCGGTCCGGTGTTGGAGACGACGGTCGGCCTCACTGGTCGCCAAACTCCCGGCGCATCTCCGCCTCATCCCATCTCACCGAGGCAACGCCGTATTGGCGGCAGGACAACAGGAAGTCGACCCGGCTGACCCCGGCCATCAGTGCCGCCTGTCCGGACGTGAGCCGGCCGAGCTCGTACAGCTTCGCTGCCATGGCCATGCGCGCCTCGGCCTCGAACTCATCCGGGCTAAGGTTCGCCAGGGCCGGCAGCGACTCAGGATAGGTGAACCTGGCAGTCTTCATGAGCATAGCACCTCAGTATCGGCACAGAAGGCATTCTAAGCCGTCCGGGGGCGAAACTCAACTCTATCAAGGACGCCTGCGGCGCAGAGATGGCTCAGTGAAGAACTGCGGCGATTCTGCGGCGGGGAAATGTGGAGAATAAGCCGATTTTCGCGCAAGTCTTCTGCAAGAAGTGGCTTGCAGATTCGGACGGGCTGGCTTAGGAAACCGCCGCTCTATCCGACTGAGCTACGGGCGGACCGGTGGCGCCTGACGGACGGGAAACACGCCCCCGACAGGCAAGGCCATGTTACCCGAACCACGCGCGGAAGTCACGCGTTGCCGCTCGCTCGCAGGCGCCGACGTGAGACGGGATCCGGCGCGGACGAGCAGGCTCGAACAGGCGAAAGCCCGGCCTGGCAACCCGCCGTCACGGCCCGGGCCAGAGCCGGATGCCGTCGGCAACCGCCGCTTCCCATCAGACACTCGCTCTTTGCCGCGTCGCTGAGTGGGCGAAGTAGAGAGGGATGAACGTCAGCTTCTGTCCGGGCAGTTCGCCGTAGGGCCCGGTTGAGAACACCAGTCCACCCCTGCATGTCGGGTAGTTCTCGAGCATCACGTGCAAGCTTCGAAGCCTGCCGGCCGGCCCGCTCTTGACCTCGACTCCATAGATAGAGCCGTCAACAACTGCCAGGTAATCTACCTCCGCCGTACTCCCCTTTGCCTCCCGCGCCCAGTAGTGCAGGTCCGAGGTCTGGGAGACCATCATCTCCTGACCGACGAACTGCTCGGCCATCGCGCCACGGTATACGTCGAGCAGGTCTTTCTTCGCGTACTCCTCCTCGACCTTCATGCCGCAGCGATGCTGCCAGAGACCGATATCCACCATGATGGCTTTGAACCTGGCAGCCGACTCCTTTGCGCCGAGCGGCAATCCTGACGGCGTCGCGGAGGGGACCTTGTTGACGACACGTGCTCGGCAGAGCAGATTGAAGGCCCTCTTGGCCGTCGTGTGGGCGTGCCCCTCCGCAAGGCGGGAATACCTCACTTGTTGGCCAACGTTGCGGGCAACCCCACTCAAAGTTGCGTTCAGACAGTCGGGGTCAGAGCGTGCGGCATACTTCGAGAAGTCCTCACGGAATGTGTCGCACAACTCCCGGTGGACCTCGAAGGCGTCTTGCATGGATTGGCTCTCTGCGTACGTGCCAACGGCCTCCGGCATGCCGCCGACGAAGCAGTACCGTCTGAGTTCATCGAGCAGCATCGTGTGAACCGCATCAGGCGTCTTGCTCGGCTCGCCAAGGACGACCTCAGCAGCCTTGTCCTTCCCGATAGCCCAAAGGTACTCGGCGAAGGTCATCGGGTGCATCTCAAGGAACTGGACCCGCCCCACGGGGAACGATATCTCTGCCAGACCGAACTCAAGGAGGGAGCCTGCGGCGACGACATGGAGCTCAGGCAGTTCCTCGAAGAAGTACCGGAGGGCCGTGATGGCACGAGGGCAGCTTTGGATCTCGTCAAAGAACAGGAGCGTCTCGCCTGGCGCTATCTTGCTGTTGGTCAGGACCTCAAGCTCGGAAACGATGGACTGGGCCGCCAGGTTCCCCTCGAACACACGGTGCCAGTCGCGGTTCCGTTCAAGGTCCACGCGTACAACCCCATCGAAGCTGTCTCTGCCGAGTCTCTCGATGGAGTAGGTCTTGCCGACCTGGCGCGCCCCGCGCACGATGAGGGGCTTGCGGCGCTCTGACTCCTTCCAACGGAGCAGTTCCTGCTCAACCATGCGCCTCATCGACGTTTCCCCACATGGACGGCTGAGCGGCCAACAGGCCAACGGCGCTCAGGATACGGGGGCATTATCGCACTGAATCGCTCAGAAAGCAAGGGTTTGCACGTAGCCACCCGCTCAGAAAGCGGGGGTTACCAGAGCGGCGGAGCAGTCCTGGGGCGTTGCTGCGGAGACATGGCACAGGTTCCGGGCAAGCCCGCATGCCAGAAGCGGCGGGCTCGGGCAGCTGTGCCTTGCCATGAAGCCGGCGTTCGCATACCATCGTCCCGGTCGGCGGGCGAGCACGGCCGACGGAACTCCCGGAACCTGCACCGCCATGGTGGGACAGCCGGGGGCCGCGGACCGGATGCCGCCCGGGAATGCCCGTGTCATTTGCTGAGGAGACGGTTGAGATGGCAGACTTCACCATAGGAGCGCAGCTCTACTCGGTCAGGCAGTTCACGAAGACCATCGAGGGCGTGCGGGAGACGCTGGAGAAGGTGGCCCGCATCGGCTATCGCTGCGTGCAGGTGTCCGGCTTCGGCCCGGTGGACATGGCCGAGGTCGCGCGGATCTGTCGGGACAACGGGCTGGACGTCGGGTCCACGCACACGGGATGGAATCGTTTCACGGATTCGCTCGACGAGCTGATCGAGGAGCATCAGGTGCTGGGCTGCCGGCATCCGGCGATCGGCGGGCTGCCGGGCGACTATCGCAGCGCCGACGGCGTGCGGCGCTTCCTGGACGAGCTGGGGCCGATCGCTGCGCGGCTGAGCGAGGTCGGCATGGACTTCTCCTACCACAACCACAACCATGAACTCGCGCGCGTAAACGGCGAGACGTGGCTGGGCATGGTCTGCCGGGAAAGCTCGCCGGACGTGCTGAAGATGGAGCTGGACACCTACTGGATCCAGGCCGGCGGCGGCGACCCGGCGGAGTGGATCCGCCGCTGTGCCGGGCGCGAGCCGGTGGTGCACTTCAAGGACATGTGCGTCACGCCCGAGCGCGAGCAGCGCTTCGCAGAGATCGGCGAGGGCAACCTGAACTGGCCGGCCATCATCGAGGCCTGCCGCCAGGGCGGCGTGGAATACGCCATGATCGAACAGGACAACTGCTACGACCGCGATCCGTTCGAGTCCCTCGGGATCAGCTACCGGAACCTCGTCGACATGGGCCTGAAGTAGGCGGCGGGTTCAGTGCCCGAAGGTGATCGTCTGAACCTCAACGCCCGGGATGGCCGCCAGCTTCGCGATCATCGCCTCGGCCCCCGGCCCTGACTCGGCCAGTTCCAGCAGGATGAGGCCGTTGGGCGAGGGCGCACCCGTCGTGTCGTGCAGCCCGAGGCGGGTTCTGACGATCGCCCCGTACTCGGTCAGGATGCCCTGGACCTCCCCCGCGTGTCTCGCGCGGTCGGTGACGTGTACGGCAACGATCACGTGGTCGGTCTGCTGTGCCGTCATGCCGCTCCTCCCCTCTGTGCCGAATACCGTGGGCCCAACAGGACGGTCCCGCACACCGCGAGGCCGTCGCCGGCCCGGTCGTGCTCGCCCGCAGCAGCTACTGATCCTCCCGCTCGGGCGGGTGGGCCATGTCGACGGGGAACGGAACGTCCACGGACCGGATGTGAACGTCATGCTGCGGGAAGGCGATCTCAATGCCCTCCTTGCGGAACGCGTCGTCGATCGCCATGTTCATGCGATGCCAGACGGCGCCGTAGACCTCCATGCTCGGGATGAACAGGCGGAGTTCGAAGTCCAGTGCGCTGTCGACGAAGCCCCGGAAGACGACTGCGGGCGCCGGGTCCTCCATCACGTCCGGATCCTCGCGGGCGAGACGCAGGAGCGTCTGCTCCGCCAGTCGCGTGTCGGATCCATGGGCGATCCCGACCGGGAAATGCAGCCGGTGAGTGGTATCGGAGAGGGTCCAGTTCACCAGCCGGCCGGTGATGAACTCCTTGTTCGGAACGATCATCTCCCGGCGGTCCCAGTCCAGGATTGTGGTAGCCCGGATGCGGATGCGCGTGACCGTCCCGGTCGTGTCGCCCACGGTCACCGTGTCGCCGACCCGCATGGGCCGCTCGAAGATGATCACCAGGCCGGAGACGAAGTTGGCGAAGATCTCCTGCAGGCCGAAGCCCAGCCCGAAGGTCATGGCGGCGATCAGCCACTGGACCTTCGCCCATCCGATGCCGATGGCGCCGAACGCGACGACGACGCCGATGATCGAGATCGTGTACCTGGTGAGCGACGTGACGGCGAACCGCACGCCGCGGTCCATGCGCAGGTTCTGGAGGATGGCGATCTCGAGCAGGGCCGGGAGGTTCTTGCTCGCGATGACGGTCAGCAGAACCGCCAGGGCGGCGAACGCCACGCTGCCCAAGGTGATCGGGACCGTCTCGCCCGCCACCTCCGTGTTCCACAGGACGGCCCCTTTCAGCACGTTGAGTGCGGGAAGGACGTCGGCCCAGACGAGCCAGAGGCCGACGACCAGGGCAAACGTCACGAGGAACCGAAGGAGCTGCATCGTCTGAAGACCCAGCGAGTAGACGCTCTCCTCCTCTTCCTCCCGGGCGACCGGCACGGAGCCGTCCCGGGCTGACTCGGCCGCAGGGCCGGTCGAGTCGGCCTCCTTCTGGCGCTCCTGCTGCACGCGCTTGAGGACCAGCCGCATCCGCACGACCAGCAGCCAGCGGGAGAGCAGCCCGCCCACAAGCAGCGTGCCCAGCAGCAGCAGGATGCTGCCGTGCAGACGCCGCTGAAGCTGCTGAGCGGAGTAGTAGTAGCCGAACCCGGCCAGGGCGGCGATGGCCAGGGGCACCCCGGCGCCGACGATGAGCCAGATGGTGCGCAGCCGGTCCAGCCAGCCACCTCGCCGGCGGGCCAGCGCGGCCTGCATTACCTGCCCACCGGGCCGCAGCAGCAGTATGGAGAGGGCCGAGAGCGCCAGCAGCCCCAGCATGAAGGCCAGTCGCCCCAGGGACTGCGCCCAGACCTCGTTGCCTTGTCTCTGAAGAGCGAAGAAGACGAAGGCGAGCGACGGCGCGGCGGCAGCGAACCAGGACAGATGCCGGAACAAAACCTGCCGGGCCTCCGTGCGCATCCGGAAGTGGCGGTCGGCCAGCCCGCCCTTCTGGCACAGGGCACGCGCCGACGCGGCCACAAGGAGCATCAGCGCGGCCGAGCGGAGCCCGTACGACACGGCGTACACGAACTCGGGGAGCCCCGCGTCCGCCGCCAGGCGCCAGCTCAGGAACAGCAGGAGCGCCGGCCAGCGCGCAGCGAGCAGAAGGCTCACCAGAAGCGCCCGCAACGTCGGGGCGAACCGGGTCCGCTGTGCCCCCTGCACGGCCTCGCCCAGGGCCACCAGGCGCCTGCGCAACGGACGCCGGGAGAGCAGGAAGGCGATCAGGATCAGGACGGCGAACCCAACGGTGACCGGGTGGCGGCGAACGTCGGCGAGCAGCGCCCCGCCCACGGCTGCCCAGCCGGCCGGCGCCAGGAAGCCGCGCACGGCCTGCACCGCGTGCGGAAGCGTCGTCCCTCCCAGGGAAGGCGCGCTCTGCACCCAGAGGATGTGCTCGTCGATGTACCGCTGGTACAGCTCCGACACCCCCAACAGCGCCCGCTCACTCTTCAGCAGTTCCCCGAGCCTCGCGAAGTACGCGTCGTGGTCCCCCGTCAGAGCGTCCAGGTACTCGCGCCGGGTCTGAAGAAGCTGTCGGGCCTGGGTCTCGATCACCTCGCGGTCGGCCTCGGACAGCCCCGGATCGAGACCCGCCATGACGCCCGCAAAAACGGACTCGGGGTCCGCACGCCGCTGCTCGGCGATGTCCACCCTCGCCAGCGCGATGCGGGACATCTCCTCCTGGTGCCTGCGGATATCGCGCCGCAGCCGGCCCAGGTCCGCCAGTTCGTCGCGCTTCCTGAGCAGGAGCAGGCCGATGCCCCTCGTGAACCCTCCGGCAAGCTGGACCCGCTCCTTGATGCCGTCCAGTTCCTCCCGCAGGTCCTGAGCCTGCCGATCGATACGCTCCGACAGGCCGAGGACACGGCTGATGCCGGCAGCGGCCCCTTCCGGATCGGTGCGCTCCCGGGCCAGGCGTTCATTCTCCTCGGCCAGGGCTCTCAGGGGCGGCAGGGCGCGGGCGGCCTCCCGACGCGCCCGTGCGGCCTCTGTCGCCGCGTCGCGGATGCGCCGCTCGTTGACGATTTCGTTCCAGGCATTGCTCAGCCTCTCCAGCGCCGCCACCCTCTGCGCGGCCCGGTCGCGCTGGGTCAGAACGATCTCACGCGTCGCGTCGTAGCTGGGGATCTCTTCGGCCAGGGCCTCCAGTTCGCTCTCCAGGGCCTGTCCCCTGGCCCCGAGGCTCCGTATCCTGGCCGCCGTGAGATCGGCCGGTTCCTCGGCGGGCGCCGGCGCCGCCAACTGCCCGTTCACGTCCTCCAACTGCCCACTGACCTCGGCGATCCGATCCGGCACCAGCTTGCGACGGTCGGTACGCCGCTGCAGTTGGGCGTCGACGTCGGCCAGCGCCCGGCCGGCCGCGGCCAGATCGGCATCGACCTGCGCCGCCGCCTGCTCCAGTTGCGCCAGCGAGGCGTCGGGCGGCACCTGCGGCTCGGCCGGCACTGCAGGGACGGCGGATCCGGCCTTCAGGGCCTCCAGCCGAGCGGCGGCGCCCTCCCTCTCCTGCCGGGACTGGGATGCCCTGGCCCGATGGCGTTCGATCGCGTCCAGGTGGGTCAACGTGTCGGCGAGGACCTGCCGAAGCTGCAGGAGCGGCGCCAGTTGTCTCTGCCGGACCTCCTCCTCGATCTCAGCCCCTTCGACGTCCTTGATCCGCGCCTCGAGGGCAGCCCGCTCGGCCTCGACCTGGTCCCTCTCGAGCGCCGGGCGAGTTGCCTCGCCGGACACGTCGGCAGCCCCCGCCGCCAGGGGGCACAGGACCGCCAGAGCCAGCAGAAGCAGGACGGGCGTCTGACGGGAACGCGTCCGACTGATTTGCAGCATCGTCTCATCCCCCACGGACCACGTCCCGGCCTGTCCGGCCGGCACAACGGACCCCTCATCAGCCTAACCGCTGAGGAGCACGATTCAAGGGCGGGCGCACGGCCCCCGGGCGCGTTCGGCGCGGCGTCAGCGAAGCATCTGCAGGCTGCGCCGCACGAATGCACTGTCGGGCACGTCCTCCAGCAGGCGCTGCAGTTCGGTGCGCGCCTCGTCCGTGCGGCCGTCGGCGTAGAGGATCTGGGACAGGAAGAGGCGGCCGGCAAGATAGCGCGGGGCCTTCTCCAACGCCGCCTGAAGGGCGCTGATGGCCTCTCCGTACTGCCGGCGGCTGGCGTGGATCTTCGCCGACTGCATGTAGGCCGCCAGATGGTCCGGCCGGAGGGCGATCGCTTCGCGACACATGCGGATGCCGTCGTCGAAGCGTCCCAGGCTCGCCAGCTCATGGGCGTCCCAGCACCGGCACCGAGCCAGCAGCAGCCGGGTGCTCGGGCCGTCGGGATCCAGGGCGTAGGCCCGCTCGGCCAGGCGGCGCGCCTCGCTCCGATGCCCGTCCTCGAACAGGAGGAACCCGTGCAGGAGATGGCCGGCGACCTCGTAGTGCAGCGAGGCCCGCTCCTCGACCGCCGCCACACGGTCAGGCGTCGCGCCCAATCCTGTGAGGTACGGCAGGATGGAACGGCGCCCCTGCGCCATGGCGAAGACCACTTCCCTGACCGTGGTCTGATGGCCCCGGCGGGCCATGCGCGGGGCGGAGTACTCCAGCAGGGGGTGGTTGTCGCTGTTGACGCGCGCCTCGCGGCAGAAACGCTCCAGCGCAAACTCGTCCATCAACAGGCTGCTCAGGAGCACGTACGGGTCGCCGATGTCGACGGTCGCCAGATGCTGCTGGAGAGCGGGGTCCGAGACGCGCGCACAGAACCGCTCCAGGTCGATCCGCAGCCGCCCCGGCGTGCCGATGAGCACGGCGTGGCGGGTGGGGCTGTTGGGCACATACCAGAGCGTGGCGTGCGGGAACACCTCGCGGAAGCTGCGGGCCATCATCCGGAGGTCATCGACCGAGAGGTGCCACAGGGGCATCCAGACGGACATGATGCCGTCCTCGGCCAGCCGCTGCCGGCACAACGCGAAGAAGTCCCGGCTGTAGAGCCCGGCACAGCCGGCGACGATCGGATGGAACGCGTCGTTCGTGATCAGGTCGTAGCGGGCATCCTCGGCCAGCACGAAGGTGCGGGCATCCTGGAAGACAAGCCGGAACCGGGGGTCCTCGAACACGCCTTCGTTCAGATCGGCGAAGCAGTCGCGGGCCGCATCGCGGATGCTCGGGTTCAGTTCCACGCAGTGGATCTGCTCCAGGTCGTCCAGCGAACTCAGGACTCTGCTGGAGTGCCCGCTGCCGAGGCCGATCTGCAGGGCACGCTTCGGCATCCGCCCGTGCATCGACTCGTAGAGCAGCAGCGGAAGCGCCGCCTGCGCGATCTGGTTCGTCTTCACGGTCCGCTCCGACCCGGCCACGTCGCGCGCATCGACCACGAGCGACCGATAGCCTTCGAACCACTGGCAGACCCACACGGTCGCCTCGGTCCCCTCGTCGTAGTGGATCACCTCGGTGACGCGGTCGCGCATGTAGCGACTCGGCACATAGAGGTGCTGCCGCGGGATCACCGCGTAGAGGACGAGCGCCGGCAACAGGGCGGCCGTCGCCCAGGCCAGCCGGCGGGACCGCGCGAGGTGCGGGTGCGCCAGAAGCACGGCAAGGCCGAGAACCAGGTTGACGGCGACCACGGCCAGGACGCTCGCCCGCATGCCCAGAAGCGGCACGAGGATGAAGCCGCCGGCAAAGGCCCCGAAGAGCGAGCCAATCGTGTCCAGGAAGCCGATGCGGCCGACCCGACGCCCGAGTTGCGACAGGTCGTTCGCGTAGATGCGGCCGACAACGGGAAACGTCATCCCCATCAGCGTCGTCGGCGCCAGCATCAGCACCATCAGCCACAGCGCCGTGGCGGCCACATCTGCAACCCATGCACCTGGAAGGCCGAGCAGCATCATCACGCGATAGGGCGAGACCTTGAACAGCGGCAGAAGGGCGAGGGCCGACAGCCCGATGGCGAACTCGATGCCCGCGAGCCACAGGAAGGGGTCCCGGCAGCGGTCGATCACACGAACCATCAAAAGACTGCCCAGCGCCAGGCCGGCCACCGACGTGGCGGCCACCAGGCTGAACGCGTAGACCGAGACCACGCTTCCCATGCCCGCCAGGATGCGCGTCCAGACGACCTCATACGCAAGCGACGTGAAGCCCTCGATCCCGAACACGGCCAGGGCCAGCACCACCGCGTAGTGCGGATACCGGACCCCCGAGGGGGCGGAGGCCGCCTCGGCAGAGGGCGTCGGCCGGCCCGAAGGCTCCTCACGGCCTTCCCGACCGAGCGCTCCGACCGCGAACGCCGCCACCCCGACCCCGATGCTGACGGCGGCGGCCAGCAGCGAACTCCCCCGCACCCCGAGCGCCTGGATCAGCACGAACCCGGCCGCCAGCGCGCCCGCCACGGCACCGCAGTTGTTGGCCGCGTACAGCCGCCCCAGATCCGACGCGACATGGTCCACCCGCCGGACGAGCGCCCTGGCCAGAACCGGCAGGGTGGCGCCCATCAGGACCGTCGGGACGATGAGCGTCATGAAGGCGAGCGCGAAACGGAGGATACTGAAGACGTAGAAGCTCATCTCCCACTGGCGGTACATGAGGATGAACAGCCCGCGCATCCCCATGAGGAGCACCGGGAACAGGAGCGCATAGGCCCCGATGCCGATCTCCAGCAGGCCGAACAGCCGCAACGGCGAGTCCACCCGGTCGACCACGCGCCCGCCGCCCCAGCTCCCGAGCGCCAGCCCGCCCATGAAGGAGCTGAGCACGGTGGCCACCGCCAGACTGGTCACACCGAACACCAGGCTCATCTGGCGAACCCAGACCACCTGGTAGACGAGCGCGCAGAAGCCCGAGAGGAAGAACATCGAGAGCAGGATGCGCCGCATGCAGCCTCCTGAGATGACCCTCCACGCCCCGTCGCACACACCGGCCGCCGGAGAACCGGCCGGGCGGCGTTATGATAGGCGTTCCGCCCCCCTCTTGGCAATACGGAATATCCGGACCCGTGCGTGGCACCCGCTTCGCGTGGCCGGGCAGCCGCACGCAGGCCGGTCGTCACACGCGCCCGCGGGGATGCGAAGGCGAGAGGGGGCCGACAGGACGGGAGTTGCGGCGGATTGGGGCGGGTCGCGGCGCGTCAGCCGCGCAATCCTCCGAGCAGGTCCCTGAACGGCCGGCTGCTGGCACCGTCGGAAGCGCCGTCGGCCCGGCGGCCGTCGGTGCCGCTTCCGCCCTTCTGCTTCGGTCCACCGGGGCGCTTCTGCCGCCCCGGCTCCGGGTTGCTCCGCATCGAGAGCGCGATGCGCCGGCGTTCCTGGTCCACGTCCAGCACCGTGACGGTCACGGCCTGTCGCAGCTTCACGACCTCGGCGGGCAGACGGACGAACCGATCGGCCAGCTCGCTGACGTGGACCAGCCCGTCCTGATGCACGCCGACGTCGACAAAGGCCCCGAAGTTCGTGATGTTCGTCACGATGCCGGGCAGCCGCATGCCCGGGCGCAGGTCCTCGAGCGTCCGCACGTCGGCGAACTGGAACGGCTCGAAGGCCTTGCGCGGGTCCCGCCCCGGCCTGGCCAGCTCCTCGAGGATGTCGCGCAGCGTCGGCATCCCGATGCCGTCGCCGACGTAATGCTCCGGCACGATGCGGGCGCGCAGTCCGGGGTCGGCCATCAGGTCGCGGACCGAGCAGTCGAGGTCCCGAGCCATGGCCTCCACGACGTGGTAGCTGTCGGGATGCACGGCGCTGCCGTCCAGCGGGTCGTCCGCGTCGCGGATGCGCAGGAAGCCGGCGGCCTGCTGATAGGTCTTCGGGCCGACGCCGGGCACGTCCTGGAGTTCGCGACGGGAGCGGAACGGGCCGCGCTGATTGCGCACGTCGACGATGGTCTGCGCCAGTTTCGGCCCCAGGCCGGACACGTAGGTCAGGAGCTGCCTGCTCGCGGTATTCACGTCCACCCCGACGCTGTTGACGCAGTGGACGACCACGTCCTGCAGGCTCTGGCGCAGGGCCGCCTGGTCCACGTCGTGCTGATACTGGCCGACGCCCACGGATTTGGGGTCGATCTTGACGAGTTCCGACAGAGGGTCCAGCATGCGTCGCCCGATCGAGACCGTGCCGCGCACAGTCAGGTCCAGGTCGGGGAACTCCTCCCGAGCGACTTCGGAGGCGGAGTAGACCGACGCCCCGCTCTCGTCGACCATGGCGACGAGGATGTCGCCGCGCAGTCCCGCAGAGCGCACGAACGCCTCCGTCTCGCGTCCGGCCGTGCCGTTGCCCACGGCGATGGCCTCCGTGCCGAACCGCTCGCAGAGGGCATTCAGGGTGAGGGCCGCCTCCGCGCGCTGCCGGTCGCCCGAATGCGGGAAGATCGTCTCATGGTGAATCAGGCGGCCCTGGGCGTCCAGGCAGGCGACCTTGCACCCGGTGCGGAAGCCCGGATCGATGGCCAGGATGCGCTTCGGCCCGAGTGGCGGGGCCAGCAGGAGCTGCCGCAGGTTGTCAGCAAAGACCCGGATCGCCTCGGCATCGGCCGCCTTCTTCGTAGCCAGGCGCATCTCCGTTTCCATCGAGAGCGACAGGAGGCGTTTGTAGCCGTCCTCCACGGCGGCCCGCACCTGCTCGGCGCACGGACTGCGCCCCCTGACGAACAGCCGGCAGAGCAGGTCCAGGGCCTCCTCCTCGGGCGGGGCGATCCGCAGGTAGAGGAAGCCTTCCTCCTCTCCCCTGCGCATAGCCAGCACACGGTGGCCGGCCGCCCGGGCGGCGGGTTCTTCCCACTCGTAGTAGTCCCTGAACTTCGCGCCTTCCTTCTCCTTGCCGCTGACCACGCGGGAACGGATGGTGGCCTTCGCCTTGAACAGCTCGCGCATCTGCGCGCGGGCGTCCCCGTCCTCGCTCACGCGCTCGGCGATGATGTCACGCGCGCCGGCCAGCGCCTCCTCGGCCGACTCGACGCCCTTCTCCGCATCCACAAAGGCGCCGGCTTCGCGGACGGGGTCGGCCCCGTCCTGCTGCAGGAGAAGGAGGTCGGCCAGAGGCTCCAGCCCTCTCTGGCGGGCCATCTGTGCGCGTGTGCGCCGCTTGGGCCTGTAGGGCAGATACAGGTCCTCCAGGTCGGCCAGCGTGGCGGCTGCGGCGAAGCTCTCCCTCAACCGGTCCGTGAGCTTGCCCTGCTCCTGGACGGACTTCAGCACCGCGTCCCGGCGCTTGTCGAGGTCACGCAACTGCTGCAGGCGATCGCGGATGGCGGCGATGGCGACCTCGTCGAGGGAGCCCGTGGCCTCCTTGCGGTAGCGGGCGATAAACGGGACCGTGGCGCCCTCGTCCAGCAGAGCGGCGGTCGCCGCCACGGCCCCGGCGTTGACGGCCAGTTCCGAACCGATCAGCGTTGCATGCGTTCCGGCCATTGCGGTGGGTTCTCTTCCCGAAGGCACGACGGATGGTGCGGCCCCAAGGTGGGAGAGCGACCATGTTACCCCGGGCCGCGCCCCCAAGCCAAGCGCCGGCAGAAGACGCCCGTCAGCCGCCGCGGCAGAGGGGGCCGAGTTCCCGAATGGCCGTCAGGAGCCGCTTGCGGTTCGTCGGGCGACACGGGATCCACTGGGTGACCAGGATGCCGGTGCCCCCGTAACGCAGCAGGGCGTCGCGCCACCCGCGCAGGTTGTCGGGCTCGCGTCCCGGCGCCCCCCAGACCTCGAAGCGCTTGCGCCGCAGCCGCCGGACCTCCTCGGCCTTGACCCGGGCGTAGCCCCACGGAACCTGGATGACGTCCCTGGCGATCTTGCCCTCCGATGCCCGCGACTTCTCCACGTGGGCCTCGGCGCTGGAGTAGTCCTGGCAGTCCTTCCACATGATGGTGCGCAGGCCGCGCTCCTTGAGGCCCGCGTCCAGCACGTTGATGGTCTCGGCGTACTGCCGCAGCGAATGCCAGTGGTCCTCGTCCATCCCGATGTGGAAGTAGCGCGCCGGCTTGCAGGCGTCGATGGCCTCGTCGATCAGCAGGAAGGCACGCCGCCAGAAGCCCTCGCCGTCGAAGGGCCGATGGTACGGCCGCATCCAGTGCGTGTGCTGGTTGAGGCCGCTGCCGGCGAAGTTGAGCTTCGGCACCACCTCGATGCCCCTCTTCCGGGCGCACCCCGCGATCCTGCTCAGAGTCGCCATGGGCACCGAGTAGGGCCGCGCCAGCTCGGGATGCGACTTGAACCGGACCCCGTCGGCGATGTCGATGACGAGCAGGTTCATGTCGACCTGAGCCATCGCGTCGATCACCTCCAGGGCCAGGTCGACGTCGATGGGCTTCTCCCGGGGCTTGCGCTTGACCCAGTTGGGGTCGTAGTGGGACATGTGCAGCATGAACGCGCGCACGGGCAGCACCGCCTCCTGCTTCGCCATCGTCCTGCCTCCCAACCTCCATGGGGCGGGCCGCAGCGGCACTCACATGCCTGCCGCTGCCAGCTCCGCCACGTAGTTGCGAATCCACAAGACGCTCTCCGGCGGCGTCTCGTACGGCAGGGCGCCGGTGCCCAGACACACGTTGGGCCGCCCGGCCGCCAGAGCGAGGATGCGATCGACCTCGCGCCTGATCTCCTCGACCGATCCGGACGCCACGACGTCGGGCGCAGTGTTCACGCGCACGGTCACGTCCGTCCGGTCTCCCATGCACCGCATGAAGGCGGCCTGGTCGGTCTCGGCCGGGCAGATCACGTAGCCCGTGCCCGTCGACAGAATGTCGTCGAGGATCGGCGTGGTGTCCCCCCCGATGATGCAGGGGACGGGGTGGCCGACCACGTGCGCGGCGCGCTCGATCATGTCCGCCAGCGGCGGAAGGACGACCTGATGGAACAACCTGGGCGAGAGCAGCGGGGGCGCGGCCGCCGACTCGAAGAACGCGATGTCCAGCCCCCGACTCCGCACGTTCGCGCAGAAGGTCACCTGGCCGTCGACCAGGTGGCGCAGGGCCGCGCGTGTCTCCTTCGGCTGCAGGGCCACGCCGATCAGCAGCCGGTCGAGCCCCAGCAGGCTGGCGGCGATCGAGAACGGCCCGCTGACGGGTATCCGCACGTCGGCCTCGGGGAACTCGGCCGCCAGCCGGGCGCCGACCTCCAGCACCATGGGCAGGCGGCCGTCGCAAGACGGGTTCGGAAGCCGCAGGGCCCGCACGGCGTCCAGGTCGGCGCACGGATGCTCGGTGACGGCCGGCAGGCCGTTGCCGCCCGGATCGCGGACCGTCGCGCCAAGGGCCTCCGCTTCCAGGTTGTAGATGTCGATGCCGACGACGATGGGGCGATGCGCGTAGAGCCGATAGGCTTCGGCATGCCCCTCGAACATGAGTTCGGGATCGCGGGAGACGTCCCAGGGCCGTCGGTTGATGACCCGCGCGGCGTGCTCGTAGACGGAGGGAGCGAAGTCCAAGCGTCTTCTCCTTCCAGACAGGTCCGGAAGGGAGAGGCTACCCCCTGCGCGGCCGCGCGTCAATGCGCAGGTCCCTCGGATGCCCCTCTCAACGCACCGGGCACGGCGATCGGCCGGGCCCCTCAGCGGGTGATGATCGGCGGCAGCCTGCGGAAGATGTCGAGGAACATGTCCGTCAGGTTGCTGTGATCGGCCGAGTAGTAGTGGGCGGCGTTGGTCTTCTCGGCGATGACCCGGTGGACGTCCGTGTCCACGTCGTTGCCGAAGGTCACGCAGTAGACGCGCACGCCGCCGTTCCTGGCCCGCTGGGTCTGCGTGGCCATGGCCGCCCCGACGGTCGGATGGATCTCGGTGGTGACCGACTCGCCCAGGAACTGGTAGGTCACCGTGGTGCTGTCATAGGTCCTCCCGTTGAGCACGTTGGCGCAGCCGTCGGTGAGCAGGATCATCACCTTGTGCCCGAAGCCCGACGCCCGCCCGGAGTCGATCAGTTCGTCCAGAGCACCCCTCATGCCGTTCGGCTCGGCCGTGCCGCCGCAGGGCGTGAGGGCCTGGAGCTTCGTCTGCAGCGCGGCGAAGTCGTTGGTCAGGACCTGATCGGTCACCGACTGCGATGCGTAGGTGACAAGCCCCGCCGCATCGTCGACGGGCCTCAACAGGTCCACGAACGCGCAGGCGGCATCCATGGTGTCCTGCAGGGGCTGGACAGGCCCCGTGGAGGTGGCGTAACCGCAGCTGCTGCTGATGACATCGTAGTAGGTGCTGGCCAGCCAGTTGTTCCACGGACTGGCGTAGCGCCCATAGATGGTGATGCCGGGCGGCACCTTGATCCAGCCGCTCTGCACCGTGTTCGGAGAATCGGAAGAACGGAAGTTGAAGTAGCGATTCGAATTGAGACGGCTCCTGATATGGTCCGGAAGGAAATCGGTGACGACGTCGCCCGTGGCATCGTCCCGGGCCTCGAACCAGGCCGTCTGCGTATACCAGTAATAGCCGGAGCGCCTTCGCGCCTGGTGCGGGACCCAGTACCAGCCCGACGGACTCGCGTCCATCTGCGGTTCGTCCGGATCCTGGGCCGTGGGCTTGAGCTGCACCCCGGGGGTATCGAAGCACATGGAGCCGGACCGATCGAGCGTGAACACGACGTAGCGGCGAGGCTTCGTCCCGACGGACACCACGTCGGCGATCTGCGCATCCTCCCAGCCGAAGACCGGCCCGAACGAAAGCGGCACCGGCCCGTCCGGCGACGCGTCCGTGCGCCGCCCCGTCACGCGAACGCTGTCGACGATGCCGCTCTGGGCCTCGGGGATGAACGCATGAGTGGCCGGATCGTAGTGGCCGAACTCGATGTCCTCGGTTCCCAGCGACAGGTGCTCGCCGTCGACGGTATTGGCGTGGGCCAGCGCGGTCGCCTCGGCCAGGGCGAGCGCCTTCTCGTCCTCGGTCACAATGCCGAGGAGCTGAGAGGCCCCGGCCAGGGCCGCCGCGTCCACCGCGCTCTGCAGCTGCGCCTTGCACGTGAAAAGCCGGCCGACGTCGATCGTCAGCACACAGATCGCCGCCAGCAGCATGATGACGACGGCAAACAGCACGAGAACCTGTCCGCCCCTCCGCTCCTGGCCCAACAGACGGTGCATACGGAACCTCCCCCTTCAACGGGGCATCGCCTCACCCACACCACCCTCTTGTGCCTCGGCAGCCTCCCGGGAGCGCCGCGACCGCAGCTCTTCCTCCCCTCGGAGGAGTTCGCCGACGATGCGCGCCTTCTCCTCTGCCGTCACCTCATGCCACGGTCCGTCGCCGCCGGGAACGTCCTCCCCCGCCTCAGCGGGCTCGGGAGGGTCCTGAGAGGCCGGCGCCTGTGCGTCCGACGGCACCAGCGCCTCCAGGAGCGCCTGGAAGGCCGCGTCCGCGATCTGCGGCCGGTCCGACACCGCCATGGCGGCCAGATCGGTCAGGACCTGCGGCGACGGCCGCTCGGCCAGAACGCCCGGGACGGCCGCCCGGAGGTCCATGTCCAACGACTCGTCCCCCGTGGCCGCCACCAGCTCGGCGCAGGCTGCCGGGTCACCGCATCGGTAACGGGCCATCGCCAGTTGCGTCCGGCCGGCCGGGGACGTCACCAGGCGCCCGGCAGCCTCCAGCACGGGCAGGTGCGCGGGGTCGCGCCCGAGGCCCAGGCCCCGCGCCGCCTCGCAGATCAGCGCCTCCACGGGCGCCGCGTGCTCGGCCTGAAGGTAGCCCTGCAGCGCACGGATCGCCTCGGGCGTGCGCAGGTCGCTCAGCACGCGCAGCGCCTGCAGGCGGTCCGCATCCGTCCTGGCCGCCTTCAGCAACCCCGGCAGGCGCTGCAGCAGCCGCCTGTGCCCCAGCCGGAGGGCCAGCGTGGCCAGGGCGCCCGCGTAGGTCCCGGACGGCCCCTTCTCCAACTCCTGCTCGACGACGAGCACGGCGACCAGGCGATGCCCCAGAAGCCAGCGCACGTCCTCGCCGGTCTGCCAGGCGGCTCCGGACTCCGCGTCCGTGCGGATGCGGCCCACGCGCCGCACGGACTCCTCCAGAAGCGCGCGCCGCGGCGCGGTGCCGCGGGCATAGGAACTCCACAGGATGTCCGGCTCGGGGGCCTCGCCGGCCCGCACGGGCACCAGACAGGCCAGAAGCGCCACCATCGCGGCGGACAACAGGCCCCGCCGGCGCGCGCCCAGACCGCGGCCACCAGACACAGAATGATACATGCGCAACGCCCTTTCGCGCCCATACGGCCTGCTGGGTCCCGCCACCCGGGGCCCCGAACAGGCCGTTGACTCACAATAGTGCACTGTCATATGCGCAAACCGTGTGCCGCGACAATCGCCCCCGGCCGCCGGCCTGCGCATTGAACCCACCACGCGCCCGTGGTATACATCGGCGGCTGCGGCGGCGCGCGGACTCCGCCGTGTCGATCGGCCGCCGTCAACGGGCCGGCAGGCCGTAGCCCGTCATCTGCCCAGGAGGGAACCGTCCCATGAGGAGAACCACGATGCCTCTGCTGCTGGTCGCCGCGGCACTGCTCTGCCCGGTCGTAATCGCCGCCGCTCAGACGGTGGAACTGACGGTCCGGAATGAGCGGGCCGACGCCCTGTACCAACGGGGCGAAACGGCGACGTTCATCATCGAGATGAAGACGGCGGGCGAGCCGGCCACCGGAGTGCCCGTGGACGTGGAGCTGTCCACGAACGCGTTCCGGCAGAGCGAACGCCGCCGCGTCGTGCTGGAGGACGGACAGGCCCGGGTTCCCGTCACGCAGGAGGAGTCCTGCGTGCTGTGGGTGCGGGTGACCTACCAACCGGACGACGGCGATCCTGTCCGGGCGCTGACTGGGGCCGCCTTCCATCCGGAGGGTATCGAGCCGTCCCTGCCGTGCCCCGACGACTTCCGTGCGTTCTGGGACGCCCGGAAGGCGCGCATGGACGCCCTGCCGATGAACCCCGTCCTGACGCCCGTGCCCTCGCCCGTCGAGGGCTACGAGGTCTTCAGCGTCACCATGGACGGCCTGGACGGCACGATCGTGACCGGCTACCTGGCCAAGCCGGCCGGCGACGGGCCGTTCCCCGGGCTCGTGCGGTTCCAGTGGTCCGGCGTCTACTCCCTGGATCCGAACTGGGCGCTCAACTACGCCCGCCTGGGCTACCTGGCCTTCAACATGAACCCGCACGACATTGAGAACGGCCTGCCCGAGCAGCACTACAAGGACCTCGTCCGGGGCCGCCTGGCCGCCTACACGCACCAGGGGCGCGAGAGCCGGGAGACGAGCTACATGGGCCAAATGGCCCTGCGGTGCCACCGTGCCGTCGAGTTCGTCGCCGCCCAGCCCGAATGGGACGGCCTCCACATGGTCTCCACGGGCCACAGCATGGGCGGCTTCCAGGCGCTGGCGGCGGCGGCGCTCAACCCCCGGGTGACGGCCGTGGCGGCCGACGCGCCCGGCGTCTGCGACCAGACGGCGGCCCTGGTGGGCCGCGCGCCCGGCTGGCCGCACCTGGTCATCGTCAGGGGCAACGAGCCCGACCCGGCCACGCTCACGGCCGCGCGCTACGTGGACTCCGTCAACTTCGCAGCACAGATCACGGTGCCCGCCCTCATCGGGACGGCCTTCCAGGATCTCACGTGCCCGTCGTCGGGCGTGTTCGCTGCCTACAACGCGCTGCAGGGGCCCAAAGAGGTGGCCGTGGACCCCCTCAGCGGCCACAGCGGGCAGAAGCCCAACTGGAGCCGCCGATCGCAGGAGTTCCTGCGCGAACACCGGGGCCGGTAAGCGCACTCACACTCCCCAACAGACCAGAGGATGACGCATATGGCAGGACTGATCGAGCAGCGGGCCGTCGTGCTGTTCCAGGGCGACAGCATCACGGACTGCGGACGCGACCGCAAGAACGGCGCCGACATGGGGCGCGGCTACGCATTGATGGCGTCCGCATGGTTCTCGGCGCTGAATCCGGAGAAGGAAGTGGAGTTCATCAACCGCGGCATCAGCGGCGACACCGTGGTGGACCTGAAGGCCCGCTGGCAGAGCGACTGCATCGATCTGAAGCCGACGTGGGTCTCCGTACTGATCGGCATCAACGACACGGCCCGCGCCTTCACGCGCGACACGCCGACCTCGCCGGAGCAGTTCGAGTCCGACTATCGCGGCCTTCTGGATCGCGTCCGCAACGAGTGCGGCGCGCGCATCGTCCTGATCGAGCCGTTCCTGCTGCCCTCGATGCCGGAGCGAGCGGCGTGGCGGGAGGACCTGGACCGGAAGATCGAGTCCGTCCACCGGCTGGCGACGGACTTCGAGGCGCTGCTGGTGCCGATGGACCAGATGTTCCGGAATGCCTGCACGCTGCGCGAGGCGCGGTGGTGGTCGCACGATGGCGTGCATCCGGGCGCAGCCGGCCACGCGCTGATGGCGCAGGCATGGCTCGCGGCCCTGAAGGTCATCTGAGACCGAGCGCACAAAGGAGAAGCTCCCGCGCGGTCGCGGCCGTGCGGGAGCTTCTTTCTCGATCGGATGCGGGCGTTCGCGCGTACGGCGGCTACTTGCCCATGATCGCGTCTTTGGCCGCCTTGGCGACACGGAACTTCAGCGCCTTCTTGGCGGGGATCCGGATCTTCTCCCCCGTGGCGGGGTTGCGGCCCATCCTGGCCTTGCGCTTCACGACGACCAGCTTGCCGAGCCCGGGCAGCGTGAAGCCGTTCTTCGCCTGCTTGTAGGCCAGGTCCGCCTGCGCCTCCAGCAGGTCCGTCACCTGCTTCTTGGTCAGCTCCGTCTTCTCCGCCAGCGCAGTCACGATCTGCGCCTTCGTCATGGCCTTTGCCATTGCGGCTCCTCTCGGCAAGGGGGTTGGGGACGACATACGGCAGAATCATACAGAATGATCCGGTGCCGAAGCAAGCACAAACCCCCGCCGCCATTGCACGGATGCCGTCCGCCGGCCGATGGGGTCAACGCCCGTCGGCCGATCGGGTCAACGCCCGTCGGCGCCCGACGACGTGCCCTGCTCGACCAGCGAGATGCCCTTGCGCTCCAGCAGGTCGCCCTGCGCGGCCCACAGCGCGGCCAGCGCCGTCACGTAGTCCGTGCGGGCACCGACCTCGTCGCGCTCGGCATTGGCCAGGGCGGCCTGGGCGTCCAGCACGTCGGTGCTGTCGGAGTCGCCCACCTCGTACGCACGGGTCTCCTTGTTCAGCAGGTCCCGGGCAAGTTCACGCGCGCGCCGGGCGCTCTCGATGCGCCCCTCGGCCGTCTGCAGATTCTGCAGGGCGTCGGCCACATCCCGGGTGATGGTTTCCAGGGCGGCATCGCGGCGCAGGGCGGCGATGCGGCGCTCCAGGGCGGCGACGCGCTGCTCGGAACGCGCGGTGCGGTTGGGGAACGGCACTTCGAACCGCAGGCCGGCCCGCCAGCTGTCGTAGTCGGCGTCCCGGACGTGATCGATGCCGCCGGACAGGCTGTCGTCCAGGCCCAGCAGGCTGTAGCTGACGAACGCCTGGAGCCGGGGCAGCGTCTGGTTCCGGGCGAACCGGCTGCGCAGTTCGGCGTTGTCGATGGCCAGTTCGGCCTGGCGGTAGTCGGGGCGGAAGCGCCGCGCGACGGCCATCGCCTCGGCCAGCGAGGTCTGCTGCGGCTCGTAGGGCGGCAACTCGCCGAGCGAGAACTCCACGTCGGCCGACAGCTCGTCCAGCACCCCCATCAAGCGCAGCAGCCGATGGCGGAGCTGCTGGACGCGGTTCTCCGCGTTGAGGATCGCCACGGACTGCGCGGCGGCGCTGGCCTCGGCACGCGAGATGTCCTTCTTGGTTCCGGGCCCGACCTGTTCGCGCCGGGTGGCGACGCGCACGAGGCTCTCGGCCCGGGCGCGCTGCTGTTCGCGCACGGCCAGATCGGCGGTGGCGTAGTACAGCTCCCAGTAGACCTGCTCCACCTCCAGCAGGTTGGCCATGATGGACTGCCGCCGATCCTCCAGCGAGGCCAGATGGTTGTTGGCGGCCAGGACGATGTGCGTCCGGTTGATGTCGACGCCGAAGTCCTTCAGGAGGTCCTGACTGATGCCGAGGGTCACTTCGGGCCCGTACAGGGGGTTCAGGGCGCTTCGGCCCGTCAGGTCGCGGGAGTACGCATTGGAGGCGGCCATCGAGACGTCCGTCCCGGTCACCAGCCGCTTGCGCAGGCCCACGACGACGTCGCTGTCCCTCGTGCGCACCCTGTCCAGCGGGACGCCGGCCACCGGGACCTCCGTGCGCCCTGCCGAGGCCTCGGCGAACACGGTCAGGTCGAAGGCGCCCTCGGCACCCGTGATGGCCGCTTCGGATATGTCGACCTGGACGTCGGCGATGCGGATGTCCTTGTTGGCGGCCAGGGCGCGCAGGATGCACTCGCGCAGGGTCAGCACGGGAGGAACGGCCGGGTCCGTCGGCGCGGCCGCCGCCTCACCGGGGGCGTCGTCCGATGCCGCGACGGCCCGGGCGCACGCAAGGCCGCACGCAACGCACAGGGCGGCCAGGATGACGTACGATCGTCGGATTCTGAAGGCGCTCACGGTCTCTGCTCCTTGGGTCTGCTCGCCGGATCGGGGGGGCGCGGCGGCCGCCCTTCACCGGACCTTGATGACGGCGCGGGCCGTCATGCCGTGCTTGAGTCCGGGAGGCAGTTCCTCGCGCAGGCGGATCTTCACCCACACCCGCTCGCCCTGGGCGGCCGGGCCGACGTCTCCGCCGCTGTCGCGCGACTGCGTGTGCTCGCTGATCTGCGTGACCTCGCCCTCGAGGTCGGAGCGCGGGCCGGCCAGGATGCGCACATGGGCGGGCTGGCCGACGCCGACCAACGGTGCGTCCCTCTCACTCACGTAGGCGTCGATCCAGAACCCCTTGCCGGGATCGGCGACCAGGACGACCGTCTCGCCGCGCCGGCAGAACTCGCCGACGTTCGGGTAGATGCGCGTGACGATGCCGGGCACGTCGGTGTCGACGCTGGCCGCCCGGAGCGTGCTCCGCGCCCGGTCCAGCCCGGCCTGTGCGCCGTCCAACTGTGCCTTCGCGCCTGTGACCCGCTCCTCGGCCACGGTCACCTGCATCTGCTGGGCCAGGACGAGCGCCAGTTGCGCGCGGGCTTCCTCCAGTTCCGCCTCACGGGCGGTCAGGGCGCTCTCGACAGCCCGGACGTCCTCCTCGAACGCGCCGGCGCAGAGCCTCTGCACCTCCAGTTCGGCCTGGCGCACGGCGTTCTTCTGCAGAGCCAGTTGCGTCCGGGCGATCTCCAGGGCATGCCGGGACTCGATGCCCTCCGTCAGGAGTTCCTCGGACTGCTGCACCTCCAGTTCGCGCAGCGCCTGCAGGGCGCGTGCGGAATCCAGCCGGGACCGGGCGGCGTCGATCTCCTCCTGGCGAACCCCCTTCTTGACCCGCTCGAGCACGGCGCGCGCCTCGGCACACCGCGCCTCGGCCACGTGCACCTGCGCCTGTGCGCGCGCCTCCTCGGAAGCCCTCAGGGAACGTGTCATGGCCAGCGTCTCCTGCGCCTGCAGGTATTCGCTCGTGCGCAGGGCCATCATCGCCTCGGCGGCCTCCACGGCGGCGCGCGCCTCGGCGTCGTCCAGCCTCAGCAGCTGGCGGCCGGCCTCCACGTGTTCCTGCTCTTCTGCCACGACGGCCACGACGCGGCCGTCCGCCTTCGGCGAGATACTCACAACGGAGGCGGCGAGCGTGGCGCTCACAGTGCTGACGTGGGTGTAGGACCACCAGATCCAGAGCCCGACGGCCAGCAGCGAGCCGCACAGGACGACAGCGGCTCCGGTGATGAGACGCAGCAGCCATCTGCGCTGCTTCGGGGGAGGCTCGGCGCCCCGCGCCTGTCTGCGCAGTTGGTAGGCCGCGCTCAGATTCGTTTCCTGCTCTGCCATTTCAGGTCCTCGTAGTGTCCCCATCCGCCGGCGAACGGAGAGGGATCGGGTAAGGATGGGCGCACAGAGTGCGCGCGCCGATCGGCGCTGCAACGTGTGTTCCCCTCTGCGGGGACGTGCGTGTTCCTCAGGTCTCGCTGCGGACCAACGCCTGGCTGCGTTCGTCCAGTTCGGTGACGTTCGGAATCTCGAATCGGTTGCCGTCGGCGTCCACGATCATCACGCGGTCGCCGGGCAGTCTGCGGATATGGCGGTTGCGGTCGACCACTTCGAACATAGCATACCCGCGATCGGTCTTCACCTCCCAATGGCTGACGCCCATCTTCTCGGAGACGGCGTCGACGCGCAGTATCGTGGCCACGTAGTAGACCCGCTTGAGCGCGGCCTCCAGAGCCCGGCGGCTCTCCCTGTCCAGATTCTGCGGATGCGCCAGCAGCAGCACCTCCTTGTCGTTCTCATCCATAAAGCTGACGTAATCGGCCTTTCCCGACAGGGGGAAGGTCCGCCGCGGCCGCACGTTCTCGTACTCCCGGCCGTCCACGCTCACGTGCAGCCTGTGGAACGGATCCTCCCAGATGCGCGCCCCCTCCGGCTGCGTCAGCCACCCCGGACGCCCCTCCCGGGCCGCCGTCAGGGTGTCGTGGAGTTGTCCCGCCTGCGGTGCATCTGCCTGGGCCATCGGATTCTACCACGCCTTCATCTGAGACAACTCGGACTGCAGCTTGCAGAGCCGGCTGTAGAGGCCGCCGGACTCGATCAGTTCCGCATGCGTCCCGCTCTCCACCAGCTTGCCGCGCTCCAGCACGAACAGCCGGGTCGCCTTGCGCAGGGTCGAAAGCCGGTGCGCGATGGCGAACGTCGTGCGGTTCTGCACGAGCCGTTCCAGCGCCGCCTGGATCAGGGCCTCCGTCTCGGTGTCCACCGACGCCGTCGCCTCGTCCAGGATCAGGATGCACGGGTCCCTCAGGATGGCGCGCGCGATGGAGATGCGCTGGCGCTCACCACCCGACAACGTCTGGCCGCGCTCTCCGATGATGGTGTCGTACCCGTCGGGCAGGCGCATGATGAAGTCGTGCGAGTTCGCCGCCTTGGCCGCCTCGATGATCTCGTCGGCCGTCGCGTCCGGCCGCGAGTAAGCGATGTTGGACCAGACGGTGCCGTGGAACAGATACGGGTCCTGCAGCACGACGCCGATCTGCTGCCGGAACGCCGTCAGGTCCAGATCCTCGATGTCGATGCCGTCGATCAGAATGGAGCCTTCGTCGACGTCGTAGAACCGGGCGATCATGTGGACGGTGGTGCTCTTGCCGGCGCCGCTGGGGCCCACCAGGCCGATCATCTCGCCGGGCTCCACGCAGAACGAAACGCCGTCCAGCGCATACTTGCCGGGCTCGTAGCTGAAGCGCACATTGTTGAACTCCACCCTGCCCTTCAGCGGGTCCAGCACCACGCCGCCCCTCGTGCCGACCGGCTCCGGATCGGTGTCAAGGACCTCGAACACACGCTCCGCAGAGGTGACGCACCGCTGGAGCGTGTGGTTGATGCGCCCGAACTGCTGGACGGGCGTATAGAACTGCATCAGGTAACCCGTGAACGCCACGAGCGTTCCCAGAGTGGGGTCCTTGCCCCCGCTCTTGACGACCATGTAGCCGCCGACCGTGAGGATCAGGATCGAGCCCAGGGCCGTCATGATGCGCAGGAACGGGAAGAAGCCGCTCTGAAGCTTGACGGCCATCATCTCCTGGCGCATCAGTTCGGTGCTGTAGACGCCGAACCGATCGGACTCGCGGCGCTCCTGGGCGAACGACTTGACGACGCGGATGCCCGGAATCGTGTCCGCCAGGATGGCGCTGAGACCCGCCCACCGCCGCCAGATGCGGTGATACAGGGCGTGGATGTACTTCCCGAACAGGTAGGTGGCCAGGAAGATGAGCGGTGTCGGAGCCAGCGCCAGCAGGAACAGGCGCCAGTCCAGCAGCAACAGGATGACGGCGATCAGGATCATGGTGACGATGTTGACCAGTATCTCCTGGAAGCCCTCGGTGATGAACTGCTGGAGGCGGTTGAGGTCTCCGGTCACGCGGGCCATGATCTGGCCGGTCTGGTTGCGGTTGTAGTAGCTGAGGCGCAGCATCTGCAGGTGGTCGTACAGCTCCACTCGCAGGTCCAGCAGCACCCGGTTGCCCAGCCATTGCATCAGATACATGCGGAACATCGACACGGCGGCCGACCCCACGTGCGAGCCGACCAGGGCCAGCACGATGACCGGGAAGAGACTCAGGTTGGCCGGCGTGATCACCTTGTCGATGAGCGTCTTGGTCAGATACGGCGGCGTCAGGCCCAGGCCCGTGATGACGAACGTCAGCGAGAGGCCGAGCAGCGCCAGCCACTTGTACGGCATCACGTGCCTGAGGAGCCGCGACAGGACCTGCCGCCGGTCGATGCAGAACAGGCAGACCTCGCCGCCCCGCCGCAGGGCCCGGCCGCACTTCGGGCACCGGTGTTCGGGCCGGCGCGTGGCCGCCGGGCGCAGTTCCTCGATCGACTTGCCGCTGCCCCTGCCCTCGACGATGGCGCGGAGGAAGTTGCACAGGTCCGCGGCCTCGTAGTGGGATCCGAGCGAGAAGTGGGCGACTTCGTAGCCCTTCTCCTCGGTGGAGATCACCAGCCCGCTGGACCCGACGTACTCGCGGATCTCGGCGCCCGTGATCGCTTCCAGAGGCAGGTCGAAGGTGATCGCCGCCTCGCCCTGGCGACCGTTCGGCGACATGACGATCAGGCGCCGGTCGGTCAGGAAGACCCAGCTCTCGCCGAACGATCCGTCCGACGTGATGTCGGCAAACAGACAGGCGGCCACGCGCTCATCGGGATGGAGCACGCCCCGCAGCCACTCCACCACGTCGTCAGGCAGGGCCTCGACCTGTGCCGAACCCGCAGGGGGGGGGATTACTTGCGCTACGCCGGACATGATCGCCAACCGCTCGCCCGCGGACTCGATCAGGCTTTGACTACAGAGATGGAACGTCGACCGCCGCCAAACATCCTATTTTAGGCCCCCCGACCGTGACCATCAAGAGGATCAGCGAAAACATGACGGATTTGGCGCAACGCACGGCCCGGCGGACTCGCCGCTTGCGCCCGCCGGGCTCCGGCGGTAGTGTGTGCGGCACTCCAGACGGAGGGACACTCCGTGGCCGACGACCTGGCCGGCAGACGCGTGCTGATCACCAGCGGCCCGACGCGGGCCCCCATCGACGCCGTGCGCTACATCGAGAACCGCTCCAGCGGCCAACTCGGCACGTGCATCGCCCGGCAGGCGCTCGCCCGCGGCGCCCAGGTGGTCCTGGTGGCCGGCCCCGCAAGCCGCACGCCCGACCCGGATGCCCTGACGCCCGGCCAGAGAGAGCGCCTGCACGTGGTCGCCATCGAGACCGTCCCGGACCTCGTCGCCGCTCTGGAGGCCGAACTGACCGGGCCGGCGCCGCCGGACGCGGTCATCCACGCGATGGCTGTGCTCGACTACGTGCCGGCCGACACGGCCGCCGGCAAGACGCCGTCGGGCCGCCAGGAGTGGCTGGTGCGCCTGGTGCGGACGCCGAAGGTCATCCTCCGCATCCGCGACCTGGCCCCGCGGGCCTGCCTGGTGGGGTTCAAGCTCGAGGTCGGACGCACGGAAGAGGAGCTTCGAGAGACGGCGCTGAAATCGCTGCGCGCCAGCCGCGCGGACCTGGTCGTCGCCAACGACCTGAACGGCATCACGGCCGACCGGCACCCGGCCCTGATCCTGGCACCCGACGGAACCGTGCTGGCCCGCCCCTCGACGAAGGCCGAGATCGCCGCCCGCCTCTGCGATCTGCTGGCAGGCCGGTGACGGTCACTCCAGCACGCCCGTCAGCGACAGCCCCTTGCGCGCGGTGCAGCGGACATGGACGACCTGCCCGAGCCGGCCGCCGTCGGCGGGCACGGTCAGCCGCACGTAATGGTCCGTATACCCGCTCAAACGCCCGACCGGCCCTTCGCGCTCCAGAAGCACCCGCACCCGGTGCCCCACGAAGGACTCCGCCCAGTCCGCCGCCAGCAAGTTGGCCAGACCGCGCAGCGCGCGTCCGCGCGTGCCCACGGCGTCCGCGGGCGCACGGCCGTCCATCGAGGCGGCCGGCGTGCCCGCACGCGGGCTGTATGGGAAGACGTGGATGCGGCTGAACCGGACGACGCGGCAGAGGTCCATCGTGTTCTCAAAGGCGGCGGCGTCCTCGCCCGGGAACCCCACCATCACGTCCGTGGAGATGGCGGGCGCCCCCAGGGCCGCCCGCGCCCGTGCAACCGTGTCCAGATACTCCGCGGGCCGGTAGCGGCGCCCCATGCGGCTCAGCACGCCCGCGTTACCGCTCTGCAGCGGCAGGTGCAGGTGCGCGCAGACGGCGGGATGCGCCATCGCGGCCAGCAGTTCGTCGGTCACCTCGCCGGCCTCGATCGAACTCAGCCGGACGCGTTCGACGCCATCGGTTTCGGCGACCGCCGTCAGCGCGCGGGCCAGCGACGGGCGGTCCGGCAGATCGCGGCCATAGAAGCCGGTGTGGATGCCGGTGAGGACGATCTCCGGGAACCCGGCGTCGGCCAGCCGCCGCGCCTCGGCGGCCACGTCGGCCACGGGGCGGCTGCGCGGCCGGCCCCGCACGTGGGGGAGGATGCAGTAGGCGCAGAACGCATCGCAGCCGTCCTGCACCTTCAGGAACGCCCGCGCGCGCCCGTCGAACGACCGGATGCCGAAGTCGCCGGCCGGCACGCCGTCGCCGGCCGCCGGCTGTCCGGCGGCCGCCGGCTGCCCGGCGGCCGCCTGCAGCAGCGCCCGCCATTCGGTGCGCCGGAACCGGCCCGCGATCCCGGCCGCCTCCGGGGGCCCGTCCGGCCGGGCCTCCACGCCGCAGCCGGTGACGAAGACGGCGGCGCCAGGGTTCTCGCGCACGAGCCGGGCGGCAAGCTTCCGGCTCTTGCGGTCGGCCACGGCGGTGACGGTGCACGTATTGACGATGCAGACGTCGGCCGGCCGGCCGGGCCTGGCCGCCTCCAGCCCGCACGACTCCAGCGCCTCGGCCAGGCGCCGGGAGTCGTAGACGTTGACCTTGCAGCCGAGCGTCTCGATTCGATAGGTCCGGGGCGTGGCGGGCATGGGTCGGCGGACGGCAGGCCCCCTCAACGCCGGGCCACGCCCGTGCGACGGGCGGCCCCGGCGACGGCGTCGGCGACGGCGCGATGGACGGCCCTGTCCATGAAATCGGGAAGCAGTTCGCCCTCGGGCGCCAGCGCGGCCAGCGCCGAGGAGGCGGCGACCTTCATCTCCTCGTTGATTGTGCGCGCACGCGCGTCAAGCGTTCCGCGGAATATGCCCGGGAACCCCAGCGCGTTGTTGATGTGCCGGCCGTCGTCGGCGACGGCGGCCCCGGCGGCGACCGCCTCGTCCGGCCAGACCTCCGGCACGGGGTTGGCCATGGCGAACACGATGGGGTCGGCCGCCATCGAGCGCACCATCTCCGGCGTGACCGCGCCGGCGCTGCTGACGCCGACGAACAGGTCCTTCCCGCGCATCACGTCGGCCAGCGAGCCGCTCTGGCGCTCGCGGTTTGTGACGGCCGCGATGGCCTCCTTGGCCGGGTTCATGCGGTCGGGCCGGCCGGCGTAGATGGCGCCGGCCCGGTCGCAGAGGACGACGTCGGCGACGCCGTAGGACAGCAGGAAGCGCGCCACGGCCGACCCGGCGGCCCCGGCCCCGTTCATGACCACCCGCAGGTCCTCGGCCCGCCTGCCCGTCTGCTTCAGCGCGCTGATCAGGGCGCCGAGCACGACGACGGCCGTTCCGTGCTGATCGTCGTGGAACACGGGCAGGTCGAGCCTCTCCTTCAAGGTGTCCTCCACCTCGAAGCAGAGCGGTGCGGCGATGTCCTCCAGCAGGATGGCGCCGAAGGTCGGCGCCACGGCCTCCACCGTGTCGATGATGCGGGCGGCGTCCCGGCTCTCGACCAGCAGCGGCACGGAGGCGACGTCCACCATCTCCATCAGGATGACGCTCTTGCCCTCCATGACGGGCATGGCGGCCTTCACCCCGACGTCGCCGAGGCCCAGCACAGCCGTCCCGTTGGTGATGACGGCGACGGTGTCGCCGGCGGACGTGTAGTCGTAGTACTTGTCCGGTTCGGCCTCGATGAGCCTGCTCACCTGGGCGACGCCGGGCGTGTAGACCTGCCGGAGCTGCTCGAGGGTCCGGAGCCGCAAGCGGCTGGTCATGCGCGTCTTGCCGCCCTCATGGAGGGCCAGGATGGCGTCCAGCGTCGGGTCGACTTCTCTGCGTCTCATCGGGGGATCGTGCCTGCCATGCTGTCGGAGAGGGGGACGACGCCGCTACCACTCCCCCTTATACCGGTCCGGCGCCGGGCAGGCAAGCGAACGGGCGCGCAGGACCTCGTCGTAGACGCCGCAGACGCGCCGAACGTGCTCGGCCAGGCCGAAGTCCGCCCGCACGCGGCGCGCACCTGCGCGGCCCATGGCCGCCCGGGCACGGTCGTCGCTCAGCACCCGCTCCAGCGCATCCGCCAGGGACTCGGCGGACAGGTCCCGCACGAGCACGCCCGTGCGGCCGTCCTCGACGACCTCCGCCACCCCCCCGAAGCCCGTGGCCACCACCGGCGTCCCCACCGCCATCGCCTCCAGGACGACGCGCCCGAACGGCTCCGCCTCGCTGGCGACGGCCAGCACGTCTGCGTCGGCCAGGAGGGAGGCCACGTCCGTCCGGAATCCCAGGAACCGAACCGTGCCCTCCAGGCCCAGGTCGGCCGCCAGGGCGTGCAGACGCAGTCCGTAGGCCGCATTCCGGGCCAAACTGGCGTCGCCGGCGACGGCGGCCGTCAGCGGCAGCCGGCGCTCGCGCAGGATGCACAGGGCGCGGAAGAGCCGCTCGTACCCCTTCCAGGGCGCCATCTGGGCCACGAACGCCACCAGCGGATCGCCCTCGGCCACGCCCAGCTCGGCCCGCGTGCGGCCCGGGCGCGCCTGCCGCGCGAAGGCATCCGCGTCGATCGCGTTGTGGATCACGTGCATGGCAGGCCGAGCGCCGGCCGGCAGGGCCGCCTCGCGCGCGACGGCCCGGCTGACGGCGATGACGGCGTCGGCCAGGCCCGCGCACACGTGCACCGCCCGGCGCACGCCGCGCAGATCCCGCAGGTGCCAGACGCACGGCACCCCGGCCAGGGCCGCGGCCAGACCGGCCGCCGGCATGGCCCCCATCGTGTTGACGTGCACCAGCGAGACGCCGCGCCGCCGCACGTAACGGGCGATGGCGACGGCGGCAGCGGCCACGCGGCCGGCCGTCCAGGCCAGGGCCGCCGGATGCGGGCGGCGCCGCAGCAGGGGCATCGGCACGCGCACGACGGGCACGCGCGCACGCTCCAGGGCGCGTGCCAGGGGGCCGGCGGCGGGCACCGCGGCCAGCGGCTCCCAACGCCCGCGGTCGAGCCCCCCGAGGAGCTGCAGCAGGCTCCCCTCGGCCCCGTAGAGCCGGCACGATCCGTTCACGTAGAGCACACGATGGGGCATGACAAAGGCATTCTATGGCAACCGGCCGGCCTCCGCAAAGCGCCCGCCGACGGGCATTTGCACTCCTGTTCACAGGCCGGTATGCTTGACCATGGCCGGACCGGCCCCCCCGCGGAGGCCGGCCGGCGGCACTCGGCCTCTGGGGACACCACCTCCTGATGAGAGACGCCCCTACCAGGTACGCCGCCGGGCCCGACCGCCCGATCCGGCGTGTGACCGGTCGGCGCCATGTGTGACGGATGGAGGCGACCCCGATGCTGAAGTTCGACGAACGCACACAGACCCTGCTCCGCGAAGAGCACCTGTTCGAACTCCAGGAGCCGATACACCCCGAGTATTACGACGACCTGTTCCCGGACGGGGCGGTGCCGAAGATCATCTTCAACCACCGCCACGTGCCCATGCGGCCCGCCGCCGAGACGTGGATCACCGACACCACGTTCCGGGACGGCCAGCAGGCCATGGCCCCGATGACGACGCGGCAGATCGTCGACCTCTACAAGATGCTGCACCGGCTGGGCGGGGAGCACGGCCTGATCCGCACCAGCGAGTTCTTCGTCTACGAAGAACACCACCGGCACGCGGTCGAGGAGTGCCTGTCGCTCGGGTATGAGTACCCGCAGGTGACGTCCTGGATCCGCGCGCATCCGAAGGACTTCCAGCTCGTCAAGGACATGGGCCTGGAGGAGACGGGCATGCTGACCAGCGTGTCCGATTACCACATCTTCCACAAGTGGCCGGGCTCGAACCGCCGGCAGGCCATCGACCGCTACCTGGCCGTCGTCAAGGAGGCCCTCAGCGCAGGCATCCGGCTGCGCTGCCACTTCGAGGACATCACGCGGGCGGACTTCTACGGGTTCGTCGTGCCCTTCGCCATCGAACTGCGCAAGCTCGCCGAAGAAAGCGGCATCCCCATCCGCATCCGCGCCTGCGACACGATGGGTTACGGCGTCACCTATCCCGGCGCCAGCCTGCCCCGGAGCGTGCCGGGGATCATCTACGGCCTCAACTACCACGCCGGCATTCCCAGCGAATGGCTGGAGTGGCACGGGCACAACGACTTCCACCGGGCGCTCATCAACTGCACCACCGCCTGGCTCTACGGCTGCTCGGCCGCCAACGGCACCCTGCTGGGCATCGGCGAGCGCACCGGCAACCCGCCCATCGAGGCGCTCGTCATCGAGCACCTGGCCCTGCGCGGCGACGACCCCACCGTGGACACCCGCGTCATCACCGAGATCGCCCGCTACTTCCGCCAGGAGATCGGCTACAGCATACCCCCGCAGCAGCCCCTGGTCGGCGCGCGGTTCAACACCACCCTGGCGGGCATCCACGCCGACGCCCTGTCCAAGGACAAACGCATCTACACCATCTTCGACACCGAACAGGTCCTCGGCGTGCCGCCCGACATCCGCATCACCGACAAGTGCGGCCGCGCCGGCATCGTCTACTGGGTCAACCTGCACCTGGCACTCGAGGGCGACCGCGCCGTCGGCAAGGACCACCCCGGCGTTCAGGCCATCCTGGACAACGTCACCGAGCAGTATGCCCGCGGCCGGGTCACCGTGATGAGCGAAGAGGAGATGTTCGGCCTGGTGGCCCAGCACATGCCCGAACTGGCCGACCGGATAGATGCCGTGCGGGCCTGACCTCATCCAACTGCAGCAGAACGGACGGGCGCCGATGATCGCTGTCATCAGCGACATTCATGCCAACTACGACGCACTGGAAGCCGTACTGACCGAGATCGACCGGCTCCGGCCGGACCGCGTCATCTGCCTGGGCGACATCGTCGGATACGGGCCCGAGCCCGCCGCCTGCGTGGACGCCGTGCGCGAACGCTGCGAGGTGACCGTCTGCGGAAACCACGACTACGCCGTCATCTACGGCGCCAACGACTTCAGCCCCCCCGCCCGGGCCAGCATCGAGCGGCACCGCCGCAGCCTGATGCCGCGCGTGCAGGCCGGCGACCTCGACCGGGAGCGGCAGGAACGCTGGGAGTTCCTCAAGACGCTGCCCTACCGCCACGTGCACGACTCCTGGCTGTTCGTCCACGCCGCCCCCCGCAACCCCGTCGTCGAGTACCTCCGCAAGGTCGACGTGATGCTCGACATGACCCAGAAGATCGCGGAGAACTTCCGCCAGATGGACTGGCTCTGCTTCATCGGCCACACCCACCAACCGGGCATCATCCTCCCCGAGATGAAGTTCCTCGCGCCCGAGGAACTCGAAGACGGCATCTACAGGCCCGAACACCACAGCAAGGCCATCATCAACGTGGGCAGCGTCGGCCAGCCGCGCGACGGCGACTGGCGGGCCTGCTTCGTCACGGTCCAGGACGACGGCCTTGTGCGCTACCACCGCGTCGCCTACGACCTGGACCGCGCGGTGGCCAGAATGGCGGAATCGCCCTACGGCGACCCCGCCCTCGCCGAACGCCTCCGCCGCGCCCGCTGAGGCCGCCGCCCCCGGCGCCGCGTGGCCCGCGGCACGCGCGGACGCTTTACGCGCACGGGCGGTTCGCTTATAGTGCGGCCCCGTGCTTCCACCGGAGGCCGCCGGGCATCCCAGGAGGATCGCCACCGATGACGGGCCGGGAGATCGTGCGCCGGACGCTGACCTTCGAGCGGCCGGAACGCATCGCAATGTCGCTGCCGCCGCCCTACCCGAACGACTTCTGCAGCGCGGGCGTGGGCGAGGACCCCCGCCGTCCGGAAGGGAGCTGGGCGCAGGTGGACGAGGCCCGCTGGGAGCGCGTCGACGAATGGGGCAACACATGGGCGCGCATCGAAGGGATCACCAAGGGTGAGGTGGCCCGCGGGGTGCTGGAGGACTGGGACCGGATCGACGAGATCGAGCTGCCGGACTACAGCCTCGCGTCGCGCTACGAGGCGGCGCGGAACGCCTTCGGCGCGTGCGCGGACGCCTTCCGGCTCGGCTGGCTGCCCGGATTCCCGTTCAGCATCGCCCGCAAGATGCGGCGCATGGACAACTTCCTGGCCGACGTGCTGGCGGAGCCGGAGCGCGTGCGCCGGCTGCTGGCGATGGTGGAGGCGCAACTGCACCACGCCGTCCGCCGGCTGGCCGAGGCGGGCGCCGACGGCGTGATGTTCTGCGAGGACTGGGGCACGCAGGACCGGCTGCTGGTGAGCCCGCGCGTGTGGCGCGAGGTGTTCGCGCCCGGCTTCCGGCGCCTGTGCGCGACGGCGCGCGAATGTCGGGTCTTCGTGCTCATGCACTCGTGCGGCTACATCCGCGAGGTCATGGTGGACCTGATCGCGGCCGGCATCGCCTGCTTCCAGTTCGACCAGCCGGCGCTCTACGGGATCGAGACGCTCGGGCGGGACTTCGCCGGGCGCGTGACCTTCTGGTGCCCGGTGGACATCCAGACGACGCTCCAGACGCGGGACACGGCCCGGATCGCCGCCGAGGCCCGCGAGATGATCGACCGCCTGGGCCGCGGCGGAGGCTTCATCGCCGGCTGCTACGGCTCCAACGAGGCGCTCGGGCTCGACCCCCGTTACCAGGACACGGCCTGCCGCGCGTTCGTGCAGCACGGCGCGCCGGCCCTCAGGCCGCAGGCGAGCGGCCGCCTGACGTCTTCCTGAACACACAAGACAACCCAGGTACCGATGACCATGCAGACGATCCCGCTCGACGGCGACTGGCAGTTGACCTACCTCCCGGAGGCCGCCTCGAAGGTGCGCCACCCGGACGACCTCATCCAGGCGGGGCTGATGCGCGTCCCGGCCCGGGTGCCCGGCAACGTGGAACTGGACCTGATGCGCGCCGGGGAGCTGCCGGACCCGTTCGTGGGCAGGAACAGCCGCTCGCTGCGCGCGCTCGAGCTGTGCGAGTGGTGGTACGCCCGCGAGTTCGACGTGCCGCACTACGCGCCCGGCACGCCGTGGGAGATCGTCTTCGAAGGGCTCGACACGTTCGCCACCGTCTGGGTGAACGGGATGGAGGTCGGGCGCTCGGACAACATGTTCATCCCGCATCGGTTCGACGTGACCGACGCGCTGCGGCCCGGGCCGAACCAGATCGCCGTGCGCCTCGGGTCGGCGCTGGCCCAGGCTCGCCGCCACCACTACGACGTCGGCCAGGTGAGCTGGGAGCGCCGGGACGAGTGTCAGTTCGTGCGCAAGCCGGCGCACACGTGGGGCTGGGACATCATGCCGCGCGCCGTCTCGGCGGGCATCTGGCGGTCCGTGCGGCTCCGGCAGCGGCCGGCCACGGCCATCGAGCAGGTCTACTACTGGACGCAGGCCCTGCGCGGCGACGAGGCCGTCCTGGGCGTGAAGTACCACTTCCGAACCGACGCGCCCGTCCTGCAGAGGCTGGCGATGCGGTTCCGGGGCGAGTGCGAGGGGCACGTGTTCGAGTGCGACTGGCCGGTGGAGTTCATCACCGGGCATCTGCCCATCCGCGTGCCCGGCGCGCGGCTCTGGTGGCCCAAGGGCTACGGCCGGCCGCACCTCTACACGGTGACCGCGCAGCTTCGCCTCGGCGACCAGGTGCTGGACGAGCGCACCGAACGGATCGGCATCCGCACCATCGACGTGGACCGCACCGAACGGGCCGGCGGTGCGCCGCCCGTGCCGGTGGGACGCCACCGGCGGCGTCTCGACGCCGAGCCGTCGCCGGACGGGCACTTCGTGTTCCGCGTCAACGGGGAGCCGGTGCTCGTCAAGGGCAGCAACTGGGTGCCGCTCGATCCGTTCCACAGCCGCGACGCCTCGCGCCTGGGCCAGGCGTTCGAACTGCTCGACGACGTCGGGTGCAACATGGTCCGCTGCTGGGGCGGGAACGTGTATGAAGACCACGCGTTCTTCGACCTCTGCGACGAGCGGGGCGTGATGGTCTGGCAGGACTTCGCCTTCGCCTGCAACCGTTACCCGCAGACGGCGGAGTTCCTGGATGCGGTGCGCCTCGAGGCCGAGGCCGTCGCCGCAAAGCTCCGGAACCACCCGAGCCTGGCCATCTGGTGCGGCGGCAACGAGGTGGACCTGGCCTACTCCCGCGACGGTCTGCGGCCGGACCAGAACCGCATCACCCGCGAGGTGCTCCCGCAGGTCCTCCACCGCTGCGACCCCTACCGCCACTACGTGCCCTGCTCGCCCTACGTGTCGCCCCAGGCGGGGCTCCGAGGCGAATCGTACGGCCGCCAGACCGAGCAGCACCTCTGGGGCCGGCGGGACTTCTTCCGGGGGCCGTTCTACTCGCAGCACACCGCCCACTTCGTCGGCGAGACCGGCTACCACGGCTGCCCCAACGTCTCGTCCATCAAGCGCTTCATCACCCCCCAGAAGCTCTGGCCCTGGTCGGAGAGCGACGAATGGCACCATCACTCGACCTACCACTGGTATGAGCTGCCCATCTCGCGCCCCCGAAACGACCTGATGGCCCACGAGGTGGAGGAGATGTTCGGACACGTGCCGGACGACCTGGACACCTTCGCGCTGGCCAGCCAGATCGCCCAGGCCGAGGCGAAGAAGTACTTCATCGAGCTGACCCGCCGCCGCAAGTGGCATACGGGCGGCATCCTGTGGTGGAACCTGCTGGACGGCTGGCCGCAGTTCTCCGATGCCGTCGTCGACTACTACCTGGGCAAGAAGCTGGCCTATCACTACATCCGCCGCGTGCAGCAGCCGGTCTGTCTGATGCTCGCCGAGCAAGGCGCCCAGGAGGGCCTGCCGCTCATCGTCGGCAACGACAGCTCCGAGGATGCCCACGTGCGCTACCGCGTGCAGGACGCCGAGTCCGCCGCAACGGTGGCGGAGGGCGACTTCACGGTGCCGGCCAACCAGAACTGGCTCCTGGAGCGCGTGCCAGTGGACCCGTCGCAGCAGAGGCTCTACCTGATCGCCTGGGAGAGCAACGGGACGCTGCTCGGGAACCACTATCTGGCCGGAGACCCGCCGTTCGACCTGGCGCAGTACGTGCGCCGGCTGCCGGCCATCGCCGCGCTGGAACGGCCGTTCGACCCGAGGACCGTCGCGCGTTGACGGGAGGCCGCCCATGATCCTGGCGACGGCTTGGGGGTGGGGCCGGCACCTGCTGCCGGTCGCCGCCTACCTCTGCGGGTCGGTGCCGTTCGGCTTCCTGGCCGCACGTCTGGTCCGGGGCGTGGACATACGCGAGACGGGCAGCCGCAACATCGGCGCCACGAACGCCGCACGCGCGCTCGGGTTCCGCTACTTCCCGCTGCTGGTGCTGCTGGACCTGGCCAAGGGGTTCCTGCCCACGCTGGCGGCGCAGCACGTTGTCCCGGCCGGCGACGGCGCGGTGGCACCGCTGGCCATCCTGACGGGGATCGCGGCCATCGTGGGGCACGTCTTCCCGGTCTTCCTGGGCTTCAGGGGCGGCAAGGCCGTGGCCACGGGCGGAGGCGTGTTCCTGGCCCTGTCGCCTTGGGCGGTGCTGGCGGCCGGCCTGGCCTGGGGGGTCGTGTTCGCGCTGACGCGCTACGTCTCGCTCGCCTCCATCGTGGCCGCGGTGGTGCTGCCGGTGGCGGTGTGGTTCCGGTCCCCGGATGTCTGCGGGGTCTGGGACCCGCTGACGGCGTTCGCCGCCGTGGCGGGGGCGTTCGTCATCTACCGCCACAGGGGGAACATCCGCCGCCTTCTGGACGGGACGGAGAACCGGATCGGCAGGCCCCGCACGCCGTGAGCCGCCGTCATGGCGGCCCTTCGGGCAGGTCCGACAGGTCGGTCAGGGGCCGGCGGCGGGCGGCGTCGGGGTCGTATCCCAGCGCCTCGAGAAGGCGGCGCTCGATCCGGCCCTCGGTCAGTTCGCCGTGTTCCTCGTCCTCGATCTCCAGGCTCCCGCCGGCGATCATGCCGTGCCCGCCCGCCTGCCTCCGGCCGATGACGCCGCGCAGAAGCGACCCGGCGTTGGCGTTCGGCTTGACCGTGCGGAGCGAGACGAGCATGCGGTGCTCGTAGACGCCCGTGCACAACGCCCAGTCGACGCCATCGACGCTGACGAGCACGTCGGCCATCTCGGACGGGACGTCGGGGTTGGCGACGGCGCCCATGTGGCAGATGCCCACGGCGTCGGCGACCCAGGCGGTGCGGATCACGCGGTCGAGTTGCAGGAAGAACGACACCGGCCGCGGCGGATGGCGCAGGCGCCCCAACAGGCGCTGGTCGGAGACGGGGAAGGCCGCCAGGAAGGCGGCCACGTCCGCCCGGGTGGCCTCGCGCCCCAGGTCCTGCGTCTCGCTGGCGATGCCGTAGCAGACGGCCGTGGCCAGGCGCGAGGTCAGTGACAGGCCGGCGCTGACCACGTATTCCGTCAGGATGGTGGAGACGGCCCCGTAGGCCGGGCGCACGTCCACGTGCGGCACGCCATGGAGCTTCGTGCCCGGGTGGTGGTCGATGACGGCGACCACCTCGGCGTCCGCCGGCAGGGAGTTGTTGCCGAAGCCCGGTTGGGTGTCGACGACGATGATCGGGCTTCCCGCCTCGAAGTCGGCCTTGTCGACCTGCTGCAGGGGGATGCCGAGGGAGCGAACCATGTGGCGGTTCTCCGAGCGGCCGATGATGCCGCCGTACCCGATGCGGACCCTGGTCTTCAGGGTCTCGCTCAGCAGATGCCGCAGGCAGAGGGCGGCGCCCATGGCATCGGGGTCCGGGTTGTCGTGCGTCAGGACGAGCACGTCCGGCCGGTCGCTCAGGAGGGCCAGCAGCCGCCTGACGCGTCCCTTGCTGGAAGACAGCCTGTATCGACGCATGCGACGCCCCTGCGGCTCAGCGCGGCCCCGGTCCGGCCCGCGCCACGAACTTGTCCACCATGTGGTGGGGAAGGTAGCTCTCCTTGGCGTGCCGGAGGCCCGGGATGCCCAGGTCCTGCTCGCGGTTGACGAACTCGAACGGGGCCAGGCCGTAGGCGCAGAACCACTGGTTCATCACCTGGTAGAGGCCCGGGAACTCCGTCATGGCCTTCTCGAAGTGGACGACGGCCGTCGTCTCGTTGAGTGCCTGGCCGATCGAGAACGCCTCGATGCGGCCGGCGACGCGGACGGCGCCTCCGATCAGGCCGAAGTCCTCGAAGTGGTCGAACGTCTCGCGCAGCGCCCAGTACTCCTCGGCCAGGCCCATGGTCGCCTCCATGTCGCGGGCCTCGGCCCAGCGTTCGTTCATCTCCTCCAGCTCCGGGAGCAGCGCGGGCGTGACCTCGCAGTACTCGCACTCGCAGGCGTTCAGACAGCGGTTGACGAGGTTCTTCTTGCGGTGGTACCGGCGCCCCGCGAGTTCGGCCAGGTCCCGGCGCAGGTACACGTAATCGGAGTTATCCCGATCGGCGTGGACGGCCAGCCCGGCGTCCGCCAGCGCCTCGGCGACTTCGGCCGTGATCCTGTGGAACGTGGTGATGCCCGCCCGGCGCAGCGGCTCGACCAGCGCGCGCGGGTCCGCCTCGCCCAGCGGCGGCCCCAGCACGCACCATTCCTCGCCCCTCAGGTCCAGGAACACCAGCAAGCCCCCGACCTCCGCGAGCCGCACGGGCCGGTGGAAGCGCCACGCGTACAGGTTCGGGAAGGTCTGCTCCGAGACCTGCGGGGGGAAGCTCCGGAGGCGCTCACTCACCAGCGGGAGGTGGGCCAGTTCAACGGGTCGGAAATCCACCTGCGGCCCTCCTCAGAGCTTGCCCGAACGCAGACCGGCCAGTTGCCGGCCCAGCGCATCGGCGTCCTGGACCGGCGCCCGGCAGACTCCGTCAGAGCACAGGTAGGCGGCGGCGCGCCCGCCGACGGGTCGGCGGCTCGCCAGGAGGGGGAGCGTCTCGGCCAGTTCGGCGGCCTCGTCGGCCCGGGCGCCCGCCAGCGTCAGGTCGGGCACGTAGGCTTCGCGGGCCCGGCTCAGGAGTCCCTGTCCGCCCGGACAGTCGGTGCCCGCGATCACGAGTTCCCTGGGCGGCGCCAGGAGGCGCAGCGTGGCCGACAGCAGGCCGGGCGCGCCCTCCGGATTCGCCTCGATGAGCGGCCGGCAGGTGGTCAGGCCCCGCGCGGCCACGTCGGCGTACTGCCGGCAGTCCTCGAGGGCGCTCAACCGGAGCAGCGCATGGCACGCGGCGGCATGGCCGGACGGCGCGGGGCCGCCGCCCAGGTCGTGCAGGGCGGCGATGAGCGGCTCGTTGCCCCGGCCCGTCTCGGCGAACAGGCCGTGCCCGCTGTCCCAGTACTGCCTGACCATCGTGTCGGCCAGCGCCCGCGCCGACCGGATGTGCTCGACCTCGAACGTGGCCCCGTAGAGGTCCAGCAGGGCGCCGCAGGTGAAGGCGTAGTCCGTCAGGAATGCCGGGCCGTCGGCGCGGCCCGCCGGGAGCACGTGCACCAGCCGTCCGTCGGGGCCGCCGGCACTGAGGAGCAGTTCGACGCACTGACGGGCCGCCTGCAGGTAGCGCGGCTGCCCGGTGGCGCGGTAGAGGCGCGTCAACCCGGAGACGGCCAGCGCGTTCCAGTCGGTCAGAACCTTGTGGTCCACGGCCAGCGGGGTGCGCCGGCTGCGCTCCTCGAAGAGCCTGCGGGCGCCGCTCCGGATGACGGCGTCGGCCTCGGCGGAACCGATTCTGAACAGCCCGGCGATGCAGTTGACCGTCAGCGTACGGGAGAGCACGCTGCCGGCCGTCTCCCCGGCGCCGCCCCTGTCCACGCCGAAGTAGCGCGCAACGATGCGGCCGTCGTCTCGGCCCAGGCAGTCCAGGATCTGGCCGTAGGTCCAGAGGTAGAAGGCACCCTCCCGACCGTCCGTGTCGGCGTCCTGGGACGCGAAGAACCCGCCGTCGGCCCCGCACAGTTCGCGCAGCATGTACTCGGCGGTGGCCACGGCGGTCGGCAGGCAGCCGGGGCGGCCGGTTGCCCGATGGGCGTCGGCATAGAGGCCCACGAGCTGCGCGCTATCGCAGAGCATCTTCTCGAAATGAGGGACACGCCACTCGCGATCGACCGTGTAGCGGTGGAAGCCGCCGCCGATCTGGTCGAACAGGCTGCCGCTGCTCATCCGGTCCAGGGTGCTCAGGGCCATCAGGTGGCATCGCTGGTCGCCCGTGTGGCCCCAGTAGCGGAGCAGGAAGTGGAGCAGGGGGGCCTGGGGGAACTTGGAGCCGGTGCCGAACCCACCGTATTCCATGTCGAAGCGCGCCGCGCACGCCCGCAGCACGGGCTCCCACAGGTCGGCGGAGAGAGGCTCCCCGGCGGGTTCCGGGATGGAGGCGCTCCGCAGGGCATCCAGGATGCGGGCGGCGGACTGATGGACGCCGTCCCGGCGGTCCGCGTAGGTCGAGCGGACGGCTTCGAGCACCTGCGGGAACCCGGGGAGTCCGGCACGGTCTTCCGGCGGGAAGTAGGTGCCGCCGAAGAAGGGCACTCCGTCCGGCGTCAGGAACACCGTCAACGGCCAGCCGCCCAGGCCGGTCATCAGTTGGAGGGCGCGCATGTAGAGGGCATCCAGGTCGGGGCGCTCTTCCCGGTCGACCTTGACGCAGACGAAGTGGGCGTTCATCGCGGCGGCGATGGCCGGGTTCTCGAAGCACTCGCGCGCCATCGCGTGGCACCAGTGGCAGGCCGAGTAGCCGATGCTCAACAGGATGGGCTTGTCCTCGGTCCGGGCGCGCTCGAGCGCCTCGGCTCCCCAGGGGTACCAGTCCACGGGCTGCGTGCTGTGCTGGCGCAGATACGGACTGGCGCTTTCGGCCAGGCGATTGCCGCCGGCCGCGTCCCTCCACTGGTCACCTGCGGACACTCACCTGCTCCCGCTGGAACTCGAATGCCGGTTCGTCGCCGGCGACTCCAGTACGATGGGCACATCTCGGCCGCACTGTGGACAACGGGGCTCGGTCAGACGTATCTCAGGGCGAGAGAAGCCCTTCCGACGTATCAGCACGCCCCCGCAGCCGGGGCAGCGGGTCGTCTGCCCCTCCGGCGTCGGCACATTGCCCAGGTAGACGTAGTTCAGCCCGGCCTCCCGGCCCGCCTGTTCGGCCGTCCGCATGGTCTCCAGCGGGGTCGGCGGCAGGTCGGTCGCACGGTAATCGGGATGGAAACGCGAGATATGCCATGGGATATCCGGCGACAGGCCGGCCAGGAAGTCGGCCAGCTCCCGCAGTTCCCCCGGGGAGTCGTTGGCCCCCGGTATCAGCAGCGTCGTCACCTCGACGTGGATGCCGGCCCGATGCATGGCCGCAATGGCGTCCAGCACCGGCTGGAGCCGCGCGCTGCACTGGGTGCGGTAGAAGTCGTCGGAGAACGCCTTCAGGTCGACGTTGGCGGCGTCGATCAGGCCCGTCATCGCCTCGACGGCCTCAGGCGACTGGTAGCCGTTCGTGACGAAGCTGTTCTTGAGGCCGCGCTGCCGGGCCAGCCGTACGCAGTCCAGCGCGTACTCCATGACGATGGTCGGCTCGGTGTAGGTGTAGGAGATGCCGGCGGCGCCCCGGGCCGCCGCCTCGTCGACCACGTCCTGCGGGGGCACGCAGGGCAGGCCCTGGAGGACGGAGACGGCGTCGATCTGGGAGATCTGCCAGTTCTGGCAGAACGGGCAGCGGAAGTTGCACCCGGGCGTCGCGATGGAGTAGGCCGTCGTTCCGGGCAGGAAGTGATAGAAGGGCTTCTTCTCGATCGGGTCGAGGTGACGCGCGGCCAGCCGGCCGTAGACCAGGCTGATGAGCCTGCCGTCGATGTTCCGGCGCACGCGGCAGAATCCCGTCCGGCCCGCGGCGATGTGGCACCGGTGGCTGCAGAGGAAGCAGTCGACCGCTTGATGGTCGCCCTCCTCATACAGGACGGCCTCTGCCGATGTGTCCATGCCCGTGCCTGCCGTTCGTGTGGTTAGGGCGTCAGTGTGCGCAGGGCCGCCAGCGCCGCCTCGTAGTCCGGATGCTCCGTGATCTCCGGCACCAGTTCCATGTAGGCAAGGCGGCCCTCGCGGTCGATCACGAAGATGGACCGTGCCAGCAGCCGCATCCCTTTGATGAGCACGCCGTAGGAGGTGCCGAAATCGGCGGTCACGTGGTCGGAGAGGACGCGCAGGCGCTCGACACCCTCGGCACTGCAGAAGCGCGTCAGCGCGAAGGGCAGGTCCTGGCTGATCGAGAGCATGACGACGTCGCCGGGCAGGGAGGCGGCGGCCTCGTTGAAGCGCTTCGTCTGGACCGAGCAGACGCCGGTGTCCACGCTGGGGACGGCGCTGATCAGGATGACGTTGCCCCAGGACCGGTTCAGGCGGAACTCCTTCCAGTTTTTGTCGACGGCGGTGAACTCCGGAGCCGGATCGCCGACCTTGAGGCGCGGCCCGAGCAGCACCACCGGATCTCCCTTCATCGTGACCAGCCCGGTATGTTCCTCAAGCATGGCAGCCTCCTTCCGTCTACTTGCACAAGGACTGCGTGGAACGTGCGTGTCCACGCCGACTGACAGACGCCCTCTACTCCTGCCCGCCCCGGCGGCTGCGCCGAGCGCCCCGCCCGAGGCGCCGGCCCGGCAAAGCCGTGGAGGACACGTGTCGGTCGCCTCAGTAGCCGAAGTCCGCCCGCACGCTGCCGCCGGCCGCCCCGGCCCCGTCCTTCAGCATCGCCTTCGCCTCGTCGGCCAACCACGAGTACCTGTGCCACCAGGGCGGGCTGACCCGCCGGGCCAGGGCCGTGACCTGGCGCATGCGCGGCCGCGCCAGACGGGCGAACGACTCCGCCAGCGAGTCCAGGTCGCGAGTCTCCGGCAGCGTGAATGCCTCCTTGAAGTAGGCCCGTCCGCACATCGGCCCCGCGACCAGGTCGCACACCAGTGCGTATTGGGCGGCGTACTGCTCGAAGTCGACCGCCGCGCTCAAGAGCAGCATGGGCCGGTTGACCAGGCGGGCCATCTCCACGGCCGCGCTCCGGACTTCGTCGGGAGAGCTGATGCGTTCGACGCCCCCGTCCTCTCCCTCGACCCAGAGCATGGGTACCTGGGTCTTGTAGAAATGCCCGTACGGAGAGAAGTCCTCCGCCATCCGCACAACGCCGTCCGGCAGGCGACGGGCCATGTCGGCCCTGGACTCGCCGGGCCGCTGCAGGATCAGCGTCTCATTGAACAGCGGCTTGTCCAGCCGGCAGGCGCGCTCGTAGACGTCCGCCAGCCAGTCGAGGTTCCGCTTCCAGCTCTCCGGGTGGTCTGGGTCCAGCTTGACGAGCGTCTTGAACCCATCCAGCGTGTCGGCCGCCTCCTCGGGCTCGACGGCCAGGCGGGCAAGCTGCCCGCGCCCGCCGTCGATCGACTCGGTGCGGGTGTCCTCCAACCTGCCGATCAGCATGGTGCGGGGCCCCAGGAGGTCCCGGAACCCGGGGCTCTGGAAGGCGAGGCTGTTGAACAGCGCGGCGGACGCCTCCCCTTCGAGCTTGCGGGCGAAGCGACGGCAGATCCCGGCCACGTCGGCGTCCGTGGCCTTGCGCTCCTTGCCCACGTGTGTCAGGTACGACTCGAAAAGCCTCAGGTACGAACTGTGCTGGTCGGAGGCGAACACGTCCAGCGTCCCGGCCGGCGCGAAGCGGGCCAGGGTCCGCACGATGCCTTCGCTGACGGATGCTCCGTCGGGATACTCGGCCCACTTCGTCGCCATGGTGGCTCCCCCCTATCGGTCCCGCCTGTGGCCCACCCGCCACCGGGCCCGGTGCTGCGTCCTGCCCGTCAGTCCTCTTCCAGGACGATCGCCTCGGTCGGGCACTCCTCGGCGGCCTGGCGGCACGCTTCCTCGGCGGCCTCGGGCACCTCGTCAACGATCACTTCGGCGAACTCCTCGCCCATCTCGAAGACCTCCGGGCACGTGTCACAGCAGAGCCCACAGGCAATGCAGTCGTCCGATACAGTGGCTTTCATTACGGCCTCACAGCGGTAGAGTGTGAAAAGGGTCGATCTCCCATGCGCGCGTCGGCCCCCCGCAGGGCGCCTTCCGCGTCCGCCATCCGTCGGGCTCCGTCGCCCGTGCGGACGCTTCCGAACCGCCGGGGGCGGACGCGCGCAGCCTCCGGTGTCCGTGTGTCCAGGTACGCGCCGGCCGCGAACAACCCGGGCGGCCCGTCGGAACAAGCCCACCCCGCGTGGCGCCCGCTGACCCGCCGCACGCATCCTCCAGCCCCTCAGGGGCCCGATGGACAAAGGCGCTCGCCCCGCTCCTTCGGGGCGAATGCCCTCCCGGTTCCGTGCCCGCGTCCGTTGCGGCAGGGGAAGGCACCCCCGCGCCCCGACCGTCGATTGCCTTCGCGATTATAGACAGGCTCCCATCGGCTGTCAACATGCAAAACGGGCGCCCCTTGCGCGGCGCTATGGTGTCTCACGCGCTGACAGAAACCGCACGATCTCCGCAACGGCTTCGGCCCGCTCGTGGTCGTGCAGGAGGTGGTGGTTCGAGCGGTGGAAACCGGCCTCCGGCAGAACGGCGCGCGGCATCTGCGCAACGACCCGCCGCGCCGCCGTCCACGAGCACGTCTCGTCGGCCGAGGAATGCACCAGCAGCACCGGCATCGCCAGCGTGCCGGGGACGACGTCCGTGCGGGCGCGTCGCCGGATCTCCATGAGCGCCCCGAGGGCCGTGGCGGGATAGGCGCGGTAGGCGACGATCCGGTCGCGGCCGTCCGGCCGGTTCAGACGCGTCAGCCCGGGAGGCCGCACAACGTACTGAACGAACGGCGAGAGCAGGCGCCACCACGTCTGCGCCCTCAGCCCGTAGTACCACTTGTGGCACACGTCGCAGAACGGCGCCACCAGCACCATGCGCTCGGGGGGCTCCTCGGAGGCCAGGATCATGGCGATCGTGCCGCCCATGCTGAAGCCGATCAGCGCAACGTCGCCGTAGCGGGCCCGCATGTCCCTGTAGTGATCCCGCGCGGACGCCAGCAACTGCTCCCCGGTCACGCCGGCCATGTCCGCCGGACGGCGTCCGTGGCCCGGGTGGAGGGGAACGTGGACGTCCCATCCCGCCTCGTCGAGGGCGCGGGGCAGGTCGCCGAAGTCCAGCGGAGTGCTCAGCCAGCCGTGCAGGAGAAGGCAGCCGCGCAGGCGGCCGCGGTCGATGCGAATCGGCCGGATGCCCAGATCGGGCGACCGGGCCACAGCGTCCGCCGCCGCCGAGTTGAAGCAGATCAGGGCCGTGGCGGCCACCAGGGCCGCCCGCACAAGCCAGTGGTAGACGCTGCGCACGACGCCCATCGGTCCTCCATCGGTCGGCGGCCCGGTCCGCCCGGCGGCGGGCCCCCGCTCGCACGATGATGCGTCAACAGAACCCGCCCGTCAAGCAGAAAGGGCATCCAGCGCCCGAGACGGCGGGGACTGGAAACCGGGCGCCCCGAACCCCGACAATGCACGCTCGAAACCCGGAGCAGGGCCGAACGCTTCGATGCCTCCGGGCGGACGGCCGGCGCACTTCCACCCCCGACGGATGGTAACGCCCAATGGGCTGCGGATGCATCATGTCCATCATCGCCATGGCGGTGCCCCGCGTGGCGATGGTGGCGATCCTGGTGCTGACGGACTGGTTTGCGAAGTCGTTCGACACCGTGCTGTGGCCGGTCCTGGGCTTCGTGTTCATGCCCTACACGACGCTCGCGTACATCGCGGCCATGGGCCGGGGCGGCGACCTGCGCGGCGGGTGGATGGCGCTCTTCATCGTCGCCATCCTGGTCGACGCCGGCCAGTGGAGCGGCGGGCGCTTCCTCTCCCGCCGCCGCCGGAAGTAGCCGGGCGGCCCTCCGCCCACCTTCTCATCCCCCACCCGGCGCGGCGAGTTCGCGCCACCCGGCCGTGACACGCACCGCAGCCGGACCCGGCAGGGGGCAGGCGGCCTCGCACCGGCCGCAGCCCGTGCACAGCTCGGCCCGCACGAAGGGCAGAAGCAACTCCTCGCCGCCGACCCGCACGCGCCGGAAACCGATGGCCTTCCCGGGCACCGGGCAGACCGACTCGCAGACTCCACAGTTGTGCCCGTCGGCCGTGAAGCCCGGCTCCTCTCGCCTCCCGTAGGCGCGCCAGGGGATGCAGCGCGTGCGGTCCACGGCGGCCAGGCCCGCGGCCGTCGCATGCTTGCGGGCCGGCGTGAACGCCGGGATGGCGCCGGTCGGGCAGGCGCGTCCGCACAGATCGCAGTCATACTCGCAGTACCCGGGCCGGAACCGGAGCCTGGGCGTCCAGAGCGACTCGACGCCCGCCTCCAACCCGGCCGGCTGGATGACCTGCGTCGGGCAGACGCGCATGCACTGCCCGCAGCGCACGCAGAGCCCCAGGAAGGCCTCCGGATCGCGCCCGACCAGCGGGGGGCGGATCAGCGGGTCGCCCTTTGCGTGCGCCCACTCCGGGCGGATGCGCATCAGCGGGTAGGTCACCGCACCCGCCAGGGCCGCCGTCAGTGCACCGCGCCGCGTCAGGTCCACCTCGGGGGGGCGCGCCTCGTGCGCGCCCCGAAGGAACCGGATCGCGTCCGTCGGGCAGACGGGCTGGCACTGCAGGCAGAGCACGCATTCGTCGTGAAGCGTGCGCCGTCCGTCGGGCGAGATGCAGCCCATCGGGCAGGCGGCCGCGCAACACCCGCATTCGGTGCACGCCTCGCTGACGGAGCGTCGCGCCGGCGCCGCCCGGGCCGCCAGGGCGTGCATCGCGCCCAGCGGACAGAGGTAGCGGCACCAGAAGCGCCGCCGGATGAGCCCCAGCCCCAGGACGGTCAGCAGCAGGAGACACGTGGCCGCATGGAGCCGCACGACCGGCTCGGGGGCCGCCCCCGCCGCCCTCCGCACGCCGGCGTGCACGCCGAGGATGAAGCCCCGCGAAGCGATGCTCAGCGGATCGAACAGAGCGAACCAGGTCAGCCCGGCGAACGCCGCCGTCAGCGCGGCCGCCAGCAGGTAGTACTTGAACCGCCGGCCGCGCACGTGCTCGAAGTCGGCGTCGTCCGGCCGATCGGCCGCGCGCGGGCCACGGCCCTTCAGCCGGCCGATGACGGCGTCGGCGGCGTCCAGCGCCGCACCCAGCGGGCACACCCAGCCGCAGAACCATCGTCCCACCAGCAGCGCGGCCGCCAGCAGGAGGAGTCCGGGCCAGAACGCCGTCAGAACGCGCCACGCGGCGACCGACGCGCCGATGCCGTCGTACGCGCTCAGGCGCATCGGCCAGTCCGCCCGCCGGTCGGCGGCCGCCAGCGCCGGTGCCCCCACCAGGAGGGCCAGGAAGGCAAGGAACGCCAGGACCTGCACAGTGCGCCGGACCCGGCACGGCCATCGGGGGCTCTGCGTTGCCACAGGTTGCGTCCTCTGGTTGAGCGCTGTTGCCGTTGCGTCACGCGTTCCTCTGAGCGTAGTGCACGGCCGCCGGCGCGTCAACCGGCACGCGGCGTATGCTCACAGCAGCGAGAGCGCCGTCTCGGCCGCCCGGACCGACGCGCCGGGCACGGCAAAGCCGCTCAGCGCCTCCGCCATTCCGCGCCGGCACGCCTCGTATGCCTCGGCATCCTGCAGCAGGCGCAGCCCCTGCCGCGCAAGCCAGTCGGGCTCGTCGCGCCGCATCACCTTCTCGGCGCAGACCTCCCGCCCGGCCAGCGTGTTCACCAGCGTCACCCAGGGCGAGCTGGCGATCCCGTAGGCGATGAAGAGCAGGAACGGCGTGCATCGGTAGAAGACGACCATCGGTGTGCCCTGACTGGCGATCTCCAGGGTGATCGTGCCGGACTTGGTCAGGCAGATGCGGGCGGCCCGCGCCAGTTCCAGCGGTGTAACGTCGTCCACGAGCACGATCAGACGTTCGTCGCGGATCAGGGCCGCCGCCATCGCGCGCAGCGCAGGCGGACAGCGCAGGACGAAGGCCGCGTCCGGCACGGCCGTCCGGATCATGCGGCAGGCGGCCTCGAGCATGGGCATGTGCGCGCGCACCTCCTGGAGCCGGCTGCCGGGGAACAGGCCCACCAGTTGGGCGCCGAATCGTGCACGCAGGCGCTCGACGGCCGCCGGCGAGGGCGGGTTCTCCGCGATCTCGTCGAACAGCGGATGGCCGATGAACCTCGCGGGGACCCCGTAGCGTTCGTACAACGGCGGCTCGAACGGGTAGATCAGCCCGGCCAGCGTGACCCACCTGCGCAGCTTCTTCAGCCGGTAGGCCGCGTGAGCCCACACCTGGGGCGGGATGTAGTAGAAGACGGGCAGGCCCCGTCGCGTCCCCTCGCGGCTCAGATACAGGTTGAACCCACCGAAGTCCATCGGCAGCACCAGGTCCACGCCTTCCCGATCGATGTAGTCGCAGCAGGTCATCAGCCGGCGGTGGTGGCGGTTCAGTCGGGCCACGTTGTGCATCCACATGGCGCTGCCGCGCTCCCAGTCGGCCGAGAGTTCGTGAAGGCCTTCCTCGGCCATGCGCGTCATGCCCAGCCCCACGAACCGGACGTCGGGCTCCAGGCGGCGCATCGCACGCATGAGCCGGGCGGCGTGCAGATCGCCCGAAACGTCGCCGACGCCAAGAAGAACGCTCAGAGGTGCCATGTGGCGGCCTGCCCTTGCTCGCGGTCGGTGCGGAGGACACCATACTACGCCATGCCCCGCCCGCATCCAAGGCGCCGTTGCGGCCTGAGGGGGATGTCCGCACACGGCCGCCTCCGGCGTTCCGGGATTGAGGCCCGAGCGGGAAAGCGCTATGATGCTTCGGCAGAGGGTGTGTGGACGCGTGCCCACCGGTGACGGCCGCGCCGCTGCCTCGCGCCGCAGGCCGCCTCGGACCGCGAGAGGCGGCGTCCTGAGCCGAGGAACCGTGCCGAGACCCGTCCGACGGGCGGGATGGGAGCAGAACGATGAGAACCATGGCGGTTCGATGGACCGTCGTCTGCCTGATCGGCGGGCTGCTGGCGGTGGGGACGGCCGCCCAGGAGCAGGCGGGCGTGGGCACGCTGCTGCGCATCGCCGTCTCGCCGAACGACGCCGGCCCGTTCGGGTGGGTCCGGCGGCGCGTGGCCATCCAGCAGCTCGCCATGGCGGCCGAGGGCGAGGCCCTGGAATACGCAATGCTGCTCCCCCTGCTCGACACCGGTGACATGCGCCTGCTGAGGCAGGACGTCGGAGAGTGGCCGTGGGAGGTCGCCCGTGTGCTCGCCCCGCGCGCACCGGGCGCCGACGTGCTGCTCCTTGCGCGGCTGGAGAGCCTCCGGCACCGGCAAGACGAACGCCTGTGCGTCACGGCGCTGGCGGGGGCGCTGGCCATGGCCCGGCACCCCGACCCTCAGGTGACCGCCTCCCTCGCGTCGATGGCAGACTACCGCCTGCCGGGCACGCGCGAGCGCCTGGTGCTTGCCCTGGCGCTGGCCGCCCGGGGCGACACGACGCGGGACTGGCGGGCGGAGGCCGCCGACGCCATGGCGGACGGCGAGGTGACCGACGACGCCATCCTGGAGATGCTGTGTCATGCCGCGCCGCAGCTCGGGACCAGCGGCGTGCTGTCGGACGCACTATGGGCGCGGATCGAGCGCGCGCCCGATCGGGGGCCGGACGCCCTGACGGTCTGCGCGTTCGCGGCGCTGGCGCCGCGGCCCGTTCATCCGGACCGCGTGTCCCGGCTGCGCGAGGCCGTCCGGGAGAGCGCGAACTACGAAACGGCTGTTTCGCAGGGCGCCGCCTTGCTGGCGGCCCGCACGATGCTGGCCGACGAGCCCGAAGCGCTCGCTGCGGCCCTGGGCTTGCTGGCGTTCTCCGGGGGCCACACGGACGACCGGGTGCTGGACCTGACGGCCGACGTGATGGTGGGCGGAGACGATTGGGCGCAGGAGTTCGGCCTGGCCCTGGACTCCGGCTCGTGGCGCGTGCGCATCGGTGCGCTCCGCCTGCTCTGCCGCATGGGGCCGCGCGCCCGTGCACTGCGGCCGCACGTCGAGGCGCTGGAGGCGGACGAGGACCCCGCCGTGGCGGCGTGGGCCAGGGCGACGCGGGTCGTGGTGACGGGGCTGGGTCCGTTCGGGGAGTGGCCGTCGCTCGCGCCCGGTGGGCTCCGGCGTCTCATGCTGCGCGCGGAGGACCTGACGGTTGCCCGGTGGATGGGTACGCCGAGCGAACGCCTGGATGATGCGTTCTACAGAGCGCGCGCCGCGGCGGCCGGCCTGACGCCGACGTGGACCGAGCCGTGACGGACGGCGGCCGTCAGGCAGGGCGGGTGAGGTCGGCCGCGACCTCGAGGTAGAATGCCTCGATGCGGCGGCGGAAGGCGTCCAGCGCGTGCTCCGAGCCCGCGTCGCGCAAGTTCCACCAGCCGATCTCGTTGCGGTGGTCGGCCTCGATGGTGCGGACAAAGTACTCGTCCCGCCATCGGGCGGACTGGACGGAGACCAGCCCGTCGTTGGGGCCCTCCTCCCGCTCGATGATGCGCCAGGGGATGCGCAGCCAGAGGGCCACCCGGTCCTCGGTCTGGGCACCGGCATAGGTGCGGAACCGTACGCCGCCGGCACGCTCGGCCGAGTCGGACTCGGCGTTGAAGGCCGCGCACCGCGCGCGCGTCAGGTCGCGGAAGCCGTTCAGGTCCAGGCCCCAGCGGACGGCCAGGTCGACGGCGCCGTCGAGCCGCCTCAGAGCCCAGTCGGCGAAGCACGTGCCCCAGTGCGGCGTGCCGACCGTCGCGAGGCCCGCCACGCGGTCGTACATGCCGAAGCGGAACATCATGTGGCGCGCGTCCAGCCCGCCCATGCTGTGGGCGATGATGTAGACGCGCGGGGCCAGTGTGAAGTCGCGGGTGATGCGCAGCAGTTCGTCGCGCAACTCGGCCGCGCGCCGCTCAAGCGCGCCCGCCCAACTCACGTGCGAGTGGTGCACGTCGTAGCCGTGCCCGGTGAGCGTGCTGCGTATCCGGCGGAAGTAGTGCAAGCGGTCGTCGGCCGCATCGTCCAACTGGAAGACGACGTCCGTCAGCTCGTCGAACCGGCAGATGCCGTGTGCGAGCACGATGGGATACGGGGCGGCGTCCATGGTCATCCCCCCCGCGGGCTTCTCCGAGGGCCAACGGCGTCGCTCAGGGCGTCAGAAACGGCGGCTCGCCCCGGATGTCTTCGATGGCGCCGACGGCCCGGTCCACCTCCGAGGGAGCGCCCCAGACGGCCAGCCGGATGCCGCCTTCGGCGCCGGCGATGCCGCCGGCCGCGATCGGGGCGGCGCGGGCGCCACTGAGAAGGTCGACGGCCTCGATCTCCGTGAATATCTCGCCCGTCAGCGGCCAGAGCATGGGACCGTCGCCGTCGAGGCCGACGTCGGCCATGTCCTGGTAGAGGGCCGTCAGGTCGCCCGGGATGCTCTTCTCCAGGCCGACCGGGATGATCAGGTGGATGCGGCGGGCGACGATCGTGCCCAGGGTGGCGCCCATGGTGCCGCCCGTGGGATGGCCCACCAGGACGGCAGCCTGGCCCAGGTCGTAGTTGAGCGCGTTGGCGCCCTTGATGAAGACGTCGCCGGGGCCCATGTCCGCGACCGCGTCGACGGCCTTGACGCCGTGCTGGGGCTCGCCGCAGCGCAGGACGAGGTCGGGGATGTCCGCGCTGGTCCGGGCCCATTCCGCGCCGTGCGAGGGTCTGGTCGTGCCCATGCAGTAGTGCGGCTTGTCGATCCCGGTCTGCGCGAGTTCCTCGTAGACGTAGCCGTTCGTCGAGCCCTTCGCAACGACGACGGTGCCCTGGGCGAGCGCCCTCATCACGGCCGGATGGCGCTTGAGCGCGCGCGCGATGAGCCGTTTCGATTCGGAGACGGTCAGGACGAAGCTGCGCTGGCGGACGGATGCGGGCATGGGAGTCCTCCTTGCCGATGGTCTTGCACGGGGTGTTGTGTTTCCAGTCAGTCGGGCCAGACGCCGTCAAGTGCCTCCTTGGTGGCGCGAACCGCGTCCTCGGCGGGCATCCCGGCCAGGCGACTGCAGAACGGCTCGACGATGACCGGGCCCGTGTAGCCGATCCGCTTCAGGTTCGCCAGGAAGCGTGCGCAGTCGAACGCGCCGCCCGCGTTGGGCAGCTCGCGAACGCCGTCGAGCTGCTCCTCGGCCGGCACGCCGCCGATGCCGTCGTTGACGTGTACGTTGACGATCTGCGGGTCCGAGAGCGCCAGCACGTCGTCCATCCGGCCGCCGCTGGTAAACAGGTGGAAGGCGTCCAGCAGCAGGCCGACGTTCCCGGTGGGCACGGCGCGGCACAGCGTGAGCATCTGGTCCATCGTGTGGATGAACTCGTACTTCTTGCCCGCGCGCAGGGTGGCCGGGCCGACGAACTCCAGGCCGAGCCGCCCCCCGTGGGCGTCCAGCACCGCCGCAATCTCGCGCACACGGCTCAGAAGCAGGTCGAACAACTCCGCATAGGGCGACTCGTCGGAGGCGCAGGGCACCCACGTGGACGCGCGGAGCGCGCCGATGCGGCCGCAGCACTCGGCAACGGCCGGCAGGTCCTCGAGCTGCGCCCGGTACTCCGCCTCGGGCCCGAGCAGCTTGATCGGCAGGCCCCAAGGCCCGGCCTGCAGGCCGCGCTCCCGGAGCATCCGCACGACGGTCTCCGGCCCGGCGGACCGTGCGTAGCCCGGGTCGATCGCCACCCCGTCGAAGCCGAACCGAGCGGCCAGTTCGACGGATTCCTCGAAGCCGGCCTTGACCCGGATCGGGCCTGCGGCAAACACGCGAAACATGGCGAGTCTCCTTGCAGCACGCGTTCGGGCGAAGGGCCCGGCGGGCGGCCGGCGGTCATTCGCCCCCGTTCCGGGTCAACTCGCGGAACATGCCCAGCAGCCTGCCCGTGATGGGGCCCGGCTTGCCGTCGCCGATCGACCGGCCGTCGATGCGCACGACGGGGATGATCTCGGCCGCCGTCCCGGTCAGGAAACACTCGTCCGCCACGAAGAGGTCGAACCGCGTCAGGATCGTCTCGCGGACCTCGATGCCCGCCTTCCGGGCCAGTTCGATCACGACTCCGCGCGTGATGCCGTCCAGCATGCCCGTGTGAAGCCCGGGCGTCAGAAGGGCGCCCTGGCGGACGATGAAGATGTTGTCGCCGGTGCATTCGGCCACGTAGCCTTCCTGGTTCAGCATGATGGCTTCGCTCACGCCGGCCTGGAGGCCTTCGATCTTGGCCAGGATGTTGTTCAGGTAGTTCAGCGACTTGATGCGCGGGCTCAGGGCGTTCGGGTGATTGCGCAGCGTGGAGACGGTGACCACGTCGAGGCCCCGGCTGTAGAGTTCCGGCGGGTACAGCGTGATGCTGTCGGCGATGATGATGATCGAGGGGCGGGCGCACTTGTTGGGGTCCAGCCCCAGGTCGCCCACGCCGCGGGTCACGACCAGCCGGATGTAGGCGTCGGTCAGGCCGTTGACCTCCAGGGCCTCCCGCAGCTTGGCCGCCATCTCGTCCCTGGTCATCGGGATATCGAGGGCGATGGCCCGGGCAGACTCGTAGAGGCGGTCGACGTGGGCCCGGCAGCGGAATATGCGTCCGTTGTAGGCGCGGATGCCCTCGAAGACCCCGTCACCGTACAGCAGGCCGTGATCGAACACGGAGATGCGCGCCTTGTCCTTCTCGTAGAACTCCCCGTCAATGTAGATCTTGCGTCCCACGGGCAATCCCCTTCGGGTCTGTGGTTCTGCAGCGCGGTGCCAATGGAATCAAGGTAGCGGCTGGAGCCGCCCGACGCAACTGCCGGGCCGATCCGCCCGGCTACGACGCGATGCGGCCGTCCACGAGGGACACGACGCGGTCGGCCGAGTCCGCGATGCGGTCGTCGTGCGTGACGATGACCAGGGTGCAGCCGGTGCGTTCGCGCAGTTCATTCAGCAGCCCCAGGGTGCGGCGGCCGGCCTCGCTGTCCAGGTTCCCGGTCGGCTCGTCGCAGAGCAGCACCTCCGGGGAGTTGATCAGGGCGCGGGCAATGGCCACGCGCTGGCGTTCGCCGCCGGAGAGCTGAGACGGCCGATGGCGGGCACGGTCGGCGAGCCTGACCATCTCCAGCATGTGCATGGCCTTCTCGGAGGCCCGGGCGCGGGCATCGCGCCAGCCGCGCACGCCGGCGGTGGCCAGCGCGGGCAGCGCCACGTTCTCCAGGGCGCTGAAGTCCGGAAGGAGGTGGTAGAACTGGAAGATGAACCCGAACAGGCGGTTGCGCCAGGCCGCCCGCTGCCCGCCGGAGAGTGCGGCCAGGTCGGTCTCGCCATGGAAGACGCGCCCCTCGGTGGGGGTGTCCAGCATGCCGAGCAGATGCAGCAGGGTGCTCTTCCCCGCGCCGCTGGGGCCCACGATGCCGAGCTGCTCGCCCCGGCGCACCTCGATGCTGACGCCGTGCAGGACGCGCAGCCGCGTGCGGCCGATGCGGTAGTCCTTCACCAGCTCCTGCGCTCGCAGTACGGCGTCCGGCCGGCTCATGGGGGTGCCTCGTCGGTCAGAGGTCTTCTTCCGGGCGCAGCAGGGGGAACAGGATCACCTCGCGGATCGAGGCACTGTTCGTCAGGAGCATGACGAGACGGTCGATGCCGATGCCCACGCCGCCGGCCGGCGGCATGCCGTAGGCAAGGGCGCGCAGGAAGTCGCGGTCCACGCGCTCGCGCTCCTCCTCGTGCCCGACCTGCTCCAGGAAGCGCCGTTCCTGCTCCCGGGGGTCGTTCAGCTCCGTGTAGGCGTTGGCGACCTCCATGCCGGCCACCATGAGTTCGAACCGTTCGGCCAGTTCAGGGTCGTCCGGGCGGGCCTTGGTCAGCGGGCAGACGGTCTTGGGGTAGTCGACCACGAAGACGGGGCCGGCGAGCCGGTCCTCCACGCACTTGTCGAGGATCTGCATGGCCAGCCAGTCGGGGTGCTGCGTGGCGGCGCCCTCCAGCTCCAGCCGGCCGGCCTGCGCGCGGATGGCGCCGACCTCGCCGCGCCGGATGCCCACGTGCTCCTCCAGCAGGCTCCAGAACGGCCGGCGGGGCCAGGGCGGCGTGAAGTCGACCTCCCGTTCGCCGAAGGTCTGCCGCAGCGAGCCGCAGACGTCGCCCGCCAGGTGGCTGATGAGGCCCTCGGTCAGGTCCATCATCGAACGGTAGTCGGCGTAGGCCTGGTAGGCCTCCAGCATGGTGTACTCGGGGTTGTGGCGCGTCGAGATGCCCTCGTTGCGGAAGTTGCGGTTCATCTCGAAGACGCGTTCCATGCCGCCGACCAGGAGGCGTTTCAGGTACAGCTCCGGGGCGATGCGCAGGTAGAGGTCGATGTCCAGGGCGTTGTGGTGCGTGCGGAAGGGGCGCGCGGCGGCGCCCCCCGGGATGACCTGCATCATCGGGGTCTCGACCTCCAGGAACCCGCGTTCCTGCAGGTAGGTGCGGATGGCGGCGACGATCTCGATGCGGCGGCGAAAGCCGGCAGCGACGTCGTCGTTCGAGAACAGGTCGGCGTACCGCTGCCGGCAGCGCTTCTCGACGTCGCGCAGCCCGTGCCACTTCTCCGGCGGGTTCAGCAGGGCCTTGGCGAGCACGACGAACTCGTCGACGAAGATGGTGACCTCGCCGGTGCGGGTACGGGTCAGCTCGCCCTCCACGCCGACGATGTCGCCCGGTTCGAGCTGTTCGTGAACGTGGAACACCTCCGGCCCGAGGCGGTTGAGCTGGAAGAAGACCTGGATCTGCCCGGTACGGTCCTTGATGTGGGCGAAGGTCGCCTTGCCCATGGCGCGGAGCGTGGCGATGCGCCCGGCGGCGCGGACGGTCTCGCCCTGGCGCTGCTCGAAGCCGTCGAGCAGTTCGCGCACGGGCACGGCGCCGTCGAAGCGCCGGCCGTAGGCGTCGATGCCGAGCCGGCGCAACTCCTCCAGCTTGCGCAGTCGGAAGTCTTCGTACTCAAGGACCATACGCCAGAACCTCGGGAGCGGATGGGCGGCGGGCGGACTCGGCCCCACGGCCGTGCTCGGGAACGCCGGATTATAGCCCCCCGCACACGAGCGCGGCAAGTGCTCGGCCCGCGCCCTGCGGCGCCCCCGCCCTGCGGGGGCCCCCGCCCTGCCGGGGCCGAGGCGGTCGGGACATGCCCGGAGTGGACAACTGGCCCGCGAACGCCTTGACAGCCCCGACGGGCCCCTTATAATGCCTGTAGGTCGTCTGTTCCGGGCAGCGTCCCGCCTCCGTCGATCTCTGCCGTCCTTGCCGTCGTCTCCATCCTCGTCGTGGCGTTCCGTGCGCGGCGGGTACGGCCCGGGACGAGGACGGCGATGGGCAGGACGGACGCAGTCCCTCCAACATCCCCGGCCTCCGGTGAGGCAACCATGAACGTGAGAATTCAACTCCCTGACGGCACCCGTGTGCGCCGACCGGCCGGCGCCACCGCGGCCGAGGTGGCCGCGTCCATCGGCCGCCGGCTCGCCGAGGACGCCGTCGCGGCGTCCGTGGACGGCGTGCTGATGGACCTGAACGTCCCCCTGGAGCAGGACTGCGAGCTGCGGATCATCACGATCAACACGCCCGAAGGGCTGGAGATCATGCGCCACAGCGCGGGGCACGTGCTGGCCTGCGCGGTGGGGCGGCTCTTCGCAGGCGTCCGGTTCGGCATCGGGCCGTCCATCCAGGACGGCTTCTACTACGACTTCGACATCCCGGAGGCGGCGCTCTCGGCGGACGACTTCGAGCGCATCGAGCAGGAGATGGCGCTGATCGTCTCCAAGGAACTGCCGTTCGTGCGCCGCGAAGTGCCGAGGGAGGAAGCGCGCCGCCTGATGGACGAGAGCGGCCAGGTCTACAAGGTCGAGCTGCTGGACGAGATCGAGGAGGGCATCGTCAGCCTCTACCAGGCGGCGGAGTTCGTGGACCTCTGCCGCGGGCCGCACGTGCCGCACACGGGCAAGCTGGGCGCGTTCAAGCTGCTCAGCGTGGCGGGGGCCTACTGGCGCGGCGACTCCGACCGCCCGCAGCTCCAGCGCGTCTACGCCACCGCCTGGCCGACCGAGAAGGATCTGGAGGACTACGTCCATCGCCTCGAGGAGGCCGAGAAGCGGGACCACCGGCGCCTGGGCAGGGAACTGGACCTGTTCAGCTTCGACGAGGAGATCGGCCAGGGGCTGCCCCTGTGGCATCCGCGCGGCTACGCGCTGCGGGCGGCCGTCGAACACTACTGGCGCCAGGTGCACGACGAACGCGGCTACGAGTACGTGTCCACCCCCCACATCGCCAGCGAACGCATCTTCCGTCGCAGCGGCCACATCCCGAAGTATGAAGACACCATGTATGCCCCGCTGGACATCGACGGGGAACTCTACCGCGTCAAGCCCATGAACTGCCCGGGGCACATCAAGATCCTCCAGACCCGCATGCGCTCCTATCGCGACCTGCCGATCCGGTACGCCGAACTGGGCACCGTCTACCGCTACGAACTGAGCGGCGCCCTGCACGGCATGATCCGCGTGCGCGGGTTCACCATCGACGACGCCCACATCTTCTGCACCCCGGAGCAGTTGCGGGGCGAGATCATCGACGTGCTGGACCTCGTGGAGGAGATGCTCGGAACCTTCGGCTACACCTACAAGATGTACCTGGCGACCCGGCCGGAGGTCTACCTGGAGGCGGCGAGCGACGAGGAATGGGAACGCGCCACCGAATCGCTGCGGAGCGCGCTCGAAGCGAAGCACCTGCCCTACGACATCGACGAGGGCGGCGGGGCCTTCTACGCGCCGAAGATCGACGTGAAGCTGTTCGACGCGCTCGGGCGCGAGTGGCAGGGGCCGACGATCCAGGTGGACCTGAACCTGCCGAAGCGCTTCGACGTCACCTACGTCGGCGAGGACGGCAAGGACCACGAGTGCATCATCGTCCATCGCGCCGTCCTCGGATCGATGGAACGGTTCGTCGGCGGGCTCATCGAACACTTTGCCGGGTGGTTCCCCGTATGGCTGGCGCCCGAGCAGGCGCGCCTGCTGCCGATCACGGACGCGCATGCGGAGTACGCCCGCGGCGTCCAGGCGCGGCTGCGCGCCGCCGGCGTGCGTGCCGGCTGCGACGAGCGCAACGAGACGATGGGCTACAAGGTGCGCGCGGGGATTGTGGACAAGGTGCCCTACCTGCTCGTGGTCGGCGACCGCGAGGCGGCCGAGGGCACGGTGAGCGTGCGCAGCCACGACGGGGGCAACGAGGGGGCGGTAGCCGTCGAGGACGTCGCGGCCCGCATCGCCGAGGAGATCCGATCGAGGCGGCTCCCGGCGGGGTACTGACCCGGGATCGGTCGCGGGACGTACGTCCCTTCAGCCGGGCGGGACCCCCGGAGCAGCCGTGAACGACCACAACCTCGAGATGACCGCCGTCGAGCGGTGCAATGCGTACAAGTGCACCGCCGGGGAAGGGTTGTTCGGCGTCGGCATGGGGTTCTTCTCGTCGGTGTCGGTCCTGCCGCTGCTCCTGCTTTCGCTGGGGGCGAGCGAAGTCCAGATCGGGCTGCTGGGAAGCCTGTTCTGGGCGGGCTGGCTGCTGCTGCAGCCGCTGGGCCTGTTCCTGTTCGGGCGACGGGTGCGGACCAAACGCCTGCTGGTGCCCTGGAGCCTGGGGTTTGCCGGCCCCACGTATCTGAGCATCGGGCTGATCGTCTGCCTTCTGGCCCCCTCGCACAGGGAACTCTGCGTGGTGGGTGTGCTGGGGGTCCTGGCCGTTCGCGTGATCGGCGGCGGCATGACCATTCCCTTCTGGTGGGACTGGCAGGCGATGGTGTTCCGGCGCGAGATCCGGGGGCGCGCCATCGGCATGCTGGCCGCCGCCTCGCCGCTGGGCACGGCCCTGGCCGCTCTGGCCGCGGGCAAGGTGGTCGAGTCATTCCGGTTCCCGGGCAACTACGTCCTGCTCTCGGTCGTCTCGTTCGTGTTCATCGTCGTGGCGCTCGGCGTCTACTGGCTGGTGCGCGAGCCGGAGTCCATGTCCGCCCCCCACCCGCCCACACCGGCCAGCCACCTGCTGACGCGCTTCCGGGAGTCGTTGCGTGAGCGCAACTTCCGCAGCTACCTCGTGGGCCGGCTGCTGATGACGCTCGGGTCGGGCGCGACGGCGTTCTACGCGCTGTTCTTCGTAAGCGGCGACGGCGGCGGGCTGACGGCCGGGGCAGTCATCATGCTCAGCGCCCTGCTGCCGATAGCGCAGTGCCTGGTCAGCTACCCCCTGGGCCTTCTGGGGGACCGCGCCGGGCACAAGATCGGCGTCGTGCTGGGAGCCGTCTGCCAGGTGGCGGCGATCCTGACGGCCTGGCTGTGGTCGGGGCCGCTCGCCTGCGCGACGACCTTCGCCCTGGTCGGCGCCGCCAGCGGGGCCTCGTGGGTCTCGCACGTGAACATGCTGTTCGAGACCTGCCCGCACGGCAGCCGCACGGCGCACATCACCCTCAGCAACATCGTGCTGGCGCCCGCCCTGTGGACCGTCCCGGTGCTGACGGGCTGGCTGATCAGCCATATCGGCCTGAGAAGCGGGATCGGCCTCACCCTTCTGCCCACGGTTCTGGGCATCGCCTGGCTGGCGCTGGTGGTGCAGGAACCCCGCGAGGTGGAACTGACGCGGCAACGGCGGGCCGCCATCGACGGTCAGGCCCGGGGCGAGACGGCCTCGTAGTAGGTCTCGTACAGCCTCTGGCGGCGCGCCACACTCCCCTCGTCGAGCAGGACGCGCACGCACTTGACCGCCTCGTTCGGGTGCATGCCCAGCCCGTCGGCGATGTCCTTCACCGTGCAGGGGCGCCGCCGCAGCATGGCGAGGACCTCGGCCTGCTGAGCGGCGGCCCCGGGCAGTGGCGTGAAGTCGCGCACGGGCGCAATGATCTCCGCACGCGGCCCCAGCAGCTCGCAGATCGCCTCCATGCGGTCGCAGGCGGGCGGCCGCACGCCCTCCTCCGCCGGCGGGCGCACCGCCGTGTTCAGTTGCACGCGGTGCGGGTCGATCCGGTCGATGCAGCGGCCGAGCGCCTCCACCTGCCCGTCGGACGTGTTGACGCCGTCGATGAGGAACACCTCCACCCACATCCGCCCCGGGTGCTCGCGTCGCAGGCGCGCCAGGCCGTCCACCAGGCCCTCCAGCGTCAGTCCATCGTGGGGCCGGTTGACCCGCTGGAAGGTCTCCTCGTCGCCGGCGTCCAGGGACGGCAGCACCAGGTCGATGTCCGCGCAGGCCGCCCGCACGTCCGGCAGATGGAACAGCCCGCCGTTCGTCAGCAGCGCGATCGGCACCGGGCCGGCCGCCTTGATGCCCGTGGCGATCTCGCCGAAGCGTCTGTGCAGCGTCGGCTCGCCCGAGCCGCCCAGCGTCGCGTAGTCCATGTCGACGCCCTCGGCCAGACGCGCCCGCACGTCTTCGACGACGTCGTCGACGGGCACGTACTCGGCCCGTTCCATGGTCGTCCGGGGGGTGGGACCGAGCTGGCAGTACACGCAGTCGAAGTTGCAGGTCTTGTGCGGCACCAGGTCCACGCCCAGGGAGCGCCCCAATCGCCGCGACGGGACCGGGCCGTATGTGTATCTGTGTGTCATGTGCGGGCCACCATCTTGATGTCGATTACGGGAGATCCGTCGAACGCGTCCAGCCCTTCCACCTCAAGCTCCAGGCCCTCGATCCGCCGAATCGTGACTTCCGTGGATCCCATCGGGTTGGGCCGCATGGGGCTGCGCAACGCAAACACGCCGCGCACGGCGCGCGAACGGTCGCCGCGCGGATGTCCCTGCAGCACGTGCCGCCGGGCCGCGTCGAGCCTGTGCATCCAGAAGATCACCTGGACGCGGTCGCCGGCCTCCAGCCCGAGCAGCGCCGGCTCGAACTCCGGGCGGATCTCGATCCTGCAGGGGCTCTCATCGCCCTCGCGCCGCACCGTGCCGACCGGCCGCACTTCGTAAGCCTCAGCCATTATACTCCCTCTCTTGCCTGCCGGCGCGTTTGCCGCGAGCTTCCCGCTCTGGTATCCTCCCCGGACTCCGCACAGGAGTTCAAGGAGACGGAGAATGGCGGATGATACCATCTTCTGGGGCGAGGTCCACACGCACACCGCCCTGAGCGACGGCAACGGCAGCGCGGAGGACAACTTCGCCGTCGCGCGCTCGCACCTGGACTTCTGGGCGATGGCCGATCACGCCTACGACCCCGTCGTGTTCAGTGCCGACTACCGGAAGATGCGCGCCGGCGGCCAACTGTTGAACGATCACTGGGCCGACGTGCAGGAACTCTGCCGCCAGAACGAGCAGCCCGGAAGCTTCGTGCCCCTCCTGGCCTACGAGTGGACCAACTACCAGTACGGCCATCACAACGTCTACTACCGCGACTACGACCAGCCGATCCGCATGCCGGCCACGCTGCCGGAACTCTACGATGCCCTTCGCGGGGTGGAAGCCTTCGTCATTCCGCATCACACCGGCTACGCGGTCGGAAGCTGCGGAAAGAACTGGGACTACCATGACGATGCCCTCTCGCCGTTCGTGGAACTCTACTCGCTCCACGGCTCGTCCGAGGAGCCCGACGGCATTCGGCCACTGCTCACGCGGGGAAGCTGGATGGGACCCGGCGCGGCGGGCGGAAGCGTGCAGGAGGGACTCGCGCGCGGCTACCGGCTCGGCATCATGGCCTCCAGCGATTCCCACGGCGACCATCCCGGCGCCTACGACAACGGCCTGATCGCCGTCCATGCCCCTGAACTCACCCGGACCGCCCTGTGGGAGGCCATGGCCAACCGGCACATCTACGGCATCACCGGCGACCGGATCGCCCTGGACTTTCGGCTGAACGGCCGGCCCATGGGCGCGATCGTGCGGGCAGAGGGCGCGCGCAGCCTGCAGGTCTCGGCCGTCGCCTGGGACGAGATCGAGCGGCTGGACGTCCTCAAGAACAACCGCATCTGGCGCAGTTCCTCCGAGCCGTGCCCCGCGACGCCATGGACGGCGGGACGGGTCCGCTTCCTGCTGGAATGGGGCTGGGACCAGAAAGGCCCGCACGACTGGACCGGTCGGATGGAGTTGCAGGGCGGCCGGCTGCGGCAGGCCATCCCCTGCTATCGCGGCAGCATGGCCTCGCGCCTGGGCACCGGTGTGGATCATCTGGAAGGCGGCCTCTGCACGTGGACGTCGCGGACGGAGAAGCCGGAGGCGTGGGGATTCTCGCGCCGGTCGGCCGACGTGCTGGCCGTCGAGGCCGACTGCCGGCCCGACGCCCGATTCGACCTGACCATGGCCACCGGCCGCTACCGCCGCCGGCTGAGCCTGTCGGCACGCGACGTCCTGGCGCGGTCACACCTCGCTTACATGGAGGACGTGCCGCCCACGAACGACGGCTCCCACTGGCGCAGCATGGAGACGTATCTCAAGCTGAAGGTGCATCGCGGCCACCCGATCGAGAGGTTAAGCGTCGACCTGTCGCTGGAAGACCCTGCGGACGACTCGCCCGCTGGGGGAACGGACTTCTACTACGTGCGCCTGATCCAGAGGAACGGCCAGCGGGCCTGGTCCTCGCCCATCTGGGTGAAAGGCTGAGGACCAGGATGACCGGAGACCGACGCGCACCGAGTGTGCGGTGGCTCACCCTGACGGCATGGACGTCGCTGATCGTGTACGCCGCCACGTCCACGATCGTGTCCACGTCGCTCACGCGGATCGGCTCGGATCTGGGCCTGAGCCTGGCACGCCGGGGCGCGCTGGCACCGGCACGGTCGATCATGCTCGCCCTGGCGGCCTTCACGGTCGGCTACATCGCCGACCGCGTCGGCAAGCGCCGGCTTCTGGGTGGCGCCGTCTTCTTCGCCTCCTTCGTCCTTCTGTGCCTGGGCACCGTCCAGACCTACGCCGGCATGCTGGCCGCGACGCTGGCGCTCGGGGTCGGGCTGGGTGGCCTGGAGGCGCTTGTCAGCCCGCTCGTGGCGGAGCTGCACCCGGACGACGTCGAACTGCACATGCCGCTGCTGCACGCCTTCTACCCGTTCGGCATCGTCGTATCGTCGCTGGCGGTGGGCCTCGCGCTCGACCGGGGTGTGCCGTGGCGCTCGCTGTTCGGGTTCACGAGCATCCCGATGGCCATGGTGGCGGCCATGTTCCTGTTCGGCCGATACGGCAAGCGGGAAGATGCGGGCCCCCGCCCGGCGCCCCTGCACGTCTCCACCGTGCTGCACAACCCCACGTTCTGGCTGCTGGCCGTCTCGATGATGCTGACCGCCGGCGTCGAGGGCACCCTGGTGCTCTGGACGCCGAGCTTCGTCCAGCACGAGTACGGCGGGTCGGCGTTCATGGCCGCCTCGGGCCTGACGGGCTTCAGCGCCGCGATGGCGGTCGGCCGGCTGGCCACCGGCCTGGCGGCCCATCGTGTGCGGCTCCACAGGCTGATGGCCGGGCTCGCGCTGGCCGGCGCCCTGGTGACGGGCAGCCTGGTGGCCGTCCACCACCTGGGAGCCAACTTCGCCGCGTTCGCACTCAGCGGACTGCTCGTCGCCTGCTTCTGGCCCGGCATCCTGTCGATGGCCACGCGGCGGATCGCCGCCGGATCGGCCACGCTGCTGGCCATGCTCTCGGTGGGCGGCATCGCCGGCTACGGGAGCATACCGTGGCTGGTGGGGTTCCTGGCCGACCGGGTCGGGCTGCGCCTGGCCCTGGCCGTCCTGCCGACTGCCCTGACGGCGGCCGCGCTGGCCCTGCTGATGGCGGCCCGCCTGCACGACCGCCCCACGCTGGCGGACGGCTGAGCGGAGGTCCGCCCGGCCGTGCCGCGGCGGTCTCAGGCGAGCTTCGTGGCGCCCGAGTAGACGGCCTCCACCTTGAGCGCGGCGGCGGCGTGGCCGGGGTGCTTTTCGGGGTTCCACCGCTTCATCCCGTCGAACACCTCGCCCTCGGTATGGTATTCGACCCGGCCCTTGACCTGATACGCCTTGCCGTCGGCGCCCATGAAGAGGAACGCTCCGCGGCTGCCGGCCTTCAGGTTCCTGCGGGTCTTGTCGAAGTAGTTGTCGGCCACGACCAGCGTGTCCTCGCCGTGCCGCCCCAGGCTGCCGACGTAGATCACGTTCGGTGTGCCGTCTTCGTCCACCGTGGCGAAGATGGCCGGACCCTCGCGATTCTCCCAGGCTTCGATCACGACATCCGGCAGAGCGGTCATCTGCAAACCCCTAACCCCTAAGGTGTAGTGACGGCGGCGGCCTCCGCATAGCGCGTCGACCAGCCCTCCTTCTCCTCGATGGACGGGAACCGCCGCAGGGCGGTCAAATCGACGATTGCCCGCGGCTCAGGCGCGCCGGTGCAGGCGTCTGCAGGCACGCGTGCGCCGCGCACCGTGTCGCCCGGCGACGGCCGGAACTCCTCCTCCACGCACGCCAGCGCGATGAACGTCAGGTCCTCGTGCACGTAGGCAAAGCTCGTGACCTGCCCGACCGCCCGGCCGCCCTCGTCCAGGATCACGTGCCCGGCCCGGAGCGTCTTGCGCCCCTGGCCGCTCAGGCGCAGGATGCCGCGCAGCGGGCCGTCGGTGCGGCGCATGTAGGCCGCCCGGCCGATGAAGAACGGCACGTGGAAGCGCGGCACGAAGCCGTAGCCGGCCTCGGTCATCGAAAGGCCCAGGTCGCCCTCCAGTTCGTGCCCGAACAGGGGGAAGCCGGCCTCGATGCGTGTCGAATCGCGCGCGCCCAGCCCCGCCGGGACGACGCCCTGCGCGCGGCCCGCCTCCAGGCAGGTCTGCCAGAACTCGACCGCACGGTCCGGATGGAGGTAGACCTCGAAGCCCTGGATCTCGCCCGTGTAGCCGGTGCGCGCGACCCGAACCGGCATCCCGGCCAGCGTCACGACGGCGTGCTGGTTCGCGGACAGGTTGCGGATCCGGCGGCGACCGGCGGGGGCGTCGGCCAGGGCGGTGAGCGTCGCCGTCGAGGCCGGCCCCTGCAGGGCCAGCCCGGCCAGGCTGTCCTCGCCGGCATCCCGCAGGTCGCGGAACCGCACCGGGCCGTCCAGCCGCCTCGCCGGCATCTCCTCGTCGATGGCGCAGCGCCCGGACGCGACCGCATGGATCCAGTCCTTGACGCGGTCCGCGTTGGCCGCGTTCGCGACGATCATAAAGCGTTCGCGATCCAGGCGATAGACGAAGACGTCGTCGATGGCGAGGCCGTCCGGGCTCAGGATGCAGGAGTACTGGGCCTCTCCGGGGTCGAGCCGCGAGACGCAACTGGCCACCAACCCGTCCAGAAACGCCTGCGCGTGCACGCCGCTGACCTCCAGCGCGCACATGTGCGAGACGTCGAACAGCCCGGCGGCCGTCCGGACGGCCCGATGCTCGGCGAAGATGCCCGTCGGGTACTGGACGGGCATCTCCCAGCCGGCGAAGGGCACCATCTTCGCCCCGGCCTCGACGTGGACCGAGTGGAGCACCGTGCGGCGCAGGGGCCCCTCCTCGATCGCAGGGACGTGCGGCTCCGGCGCGGCCGGCCGCGCGGCGGCGTAGAGCACCGGCTGGCCGATGAAGTAGGGCTTGGTCAGGTCGACCTCCGGCTCGCCGTCGCAGTCCTCCAGAACGGCCTTGACGTCGGCCGGCAGGGACCGCACGTCCACGGGCTCGACGACCGTCGGGCCGTCGATCTTCGCCTGCAGGTCGCCCTCGTCGAACAGCAGGTAGCCCTCGGACAGGCCGCGCACCCAGCGCACGACGGCGTGCGCCTGCCCGGCGTGCGGGAACAGCCACCAGCGCTCTTCGCGGCCGACGGACGGCGCCTCGAATGCGATGACGTCGTCGATCTCCTCCCCGCGGCAGTTGAACATGCGCGCGCGCACGGGCGTGCGGTCCGCCGGCAACCGTGCCGACAGCATCTGGCCCAGCGCCAGGCGCACCTTGTCGCCGCGCAGCAGGAGGGCCGCCCGCCCGTTGTGCGCCGGCGGAGGCTCGTCCGCGACTTCGGGGCGCGGCGGGTACGGCAACTGCCGGGCGATCGCCTCCGTGCGCACGGCCGCCGACTCCAGAACCTCCGCCCGGACGCGGCCGCGGCACCGCCGTTCGCCCGCCGGCGACCAGATGGTGCACGTGTGCACGCTCCCGAGCACGGAACGGACGATGTCGGCGATCTCCCGAAGCTGCCCCTCCGTGACTCCGCGCTGGGTCAGCCAGGTCAATCCGAACCGCAGGCCGCTCGCGTGCCCGCCGTCGGCGTCGCCGGCCAGCATGTTCTTGTTGCAGACGACTCCGGCCAGTTCCAGAAGGCGGGAGGCGATCTCGCCGTCCAGCGGCGTCGTGCCCTTCACCGGGAACGACTTCAGGTCGACCAGCAGCATGTGGGTGTTCGTGCCGCCGTATTCGAGCGTAAACCCTTGTTCAGAAAGGAGTTCACCAAACCGCCGCGTGTTCTCCACCGTCGCCCGCTGCAGCTCCCGGAACCCCTCGTAGTCCTCCAGGATGAGTTCGAAATGGCGCGCGATGCCCGCGATCGTGTTCATGTGCGGGCCGCCCTGCAGGCCCGGAAAGACGGCCATGTCGATCCGCCGTGCAATGGCAGGATCCGTGGTCAGGATCACGGCCCCGCGCGGGCCGCAGATGGTCTTGTGGGTCGTGAAGGTGACGACGTCGGCGTGCGGCAGGGGATTGGCGGCTGCACCGCCGACCACCAGCCCGGCCAGATGGGCCACGTCGGCCAGGAGCAGCGCCCCGACCTCGTCGGCGATGTCGCGCAGGGCCGCCCAATCGAAGTCCCAGGGATACGCCGAGGCGCCGCCGACGATCATCCGCGGCCGCACCTCGCGCGCCATGGCGCGGATGCGCTCGTAATCGAGCCGCCGGGTCGCCTCGTCGATGCCGTACGAATGCACCTCGTAGGTGCGGCCGGACAGGTTGAACGGCGATCCGTGCGTCAGATGCCCGCCGTGGCCGAGTTCGAGGCCCATGATCCGGTCGCCGGGCTTCAGCAGCGCCTCATACACCGACAGATTGGCGGCCGCACCGGACAGCGCCTGGACGTTCACGTAGATCTCGTCCGGCTCCGGACTGCCCTCCAGCCGGCCGAACGCGCGCGCAATGCCGTCGTGGGCGATCAGCTCGACGCGGTCGGCGTTCTCCGTTCCCTTGTAGAAGCGCTTGTCGGACAGGCGGGTACGCCAGCTCGCGAAACGCGGCACGTCGTAGGCGGCCTGCCGCGCGTCATGGCTCAGCAGGGGCTGAGGCAGGCCTTCGGCGTAGATGTTGCCCAACTCGCCCGCCAGCGGCGCCGCCGACTGCGGATGGCAGATACTCTCGGACGGGATCATGACCAGCGTGCGCCACTGTCGATGGCGCTCCGCGTCGCACACCGAGTTCACGGCGGACTGCCGGCCATCCGACCGAGCGGCAAATGGGTATCCCGACATCGTCTGGTCCTCCGGGGTCTGATGCGAAGAGACGTGCTGCGCACGGAAAGGGGGCCGCGCCTGCCCCCCCAGAAGCTAACACAGATCGCCCGCCGGGGCAACCCGCGCCGGCGCCGACCCGTTCGTCCGTCAGCGCCGCCCGCGCACGTGTTCATTGATGTAGGACAGCACCGTCTCGTGGAAGTGCAGACGATGGCGCGGCTCGTGGACGCCGTGGGGCTCGCGCGGGTAGAGCAGGAGGCGCGTTTCGACACCGCGCGCCTTCAGAGCCCGGTAGTACTGATGCGACTGGCCCGGCGGCACGCGCAGGTCGACCTCCCCGGTGATGACCAGCGTGGGGGTGGTCACGTTGCCGACGTGGTGCAGCGGCGACTGGTCGCGCCAGAACGCGTCGTCATAGCCCGCCGCGATGCCTCCGCCGCTGTAGAGCTGGAAGTCCGGGATGTCCGTCGTGCCCCACATGCCCAGGTTGTCCACCACGGCCGCCACGGCCACGGCGCAGCGGAAGCGCCGTGTGTGGCCGATGATCCACGTGGTCATGTAGCCGCCGTAGCTGCCGCCGAAGACGGCCATCCGGTCGCCGTCGACGAGGCCGCGTTCGATCAGCGAGTCGACGCCCGCCATGATGTCCTTGTAGGGCGCATCGCCCCAGTTGCGGACGATCCTGCGGGTGAACGCGCGGCCGTATCCGGTGCTGCCGCTGAAGTTGGGCATCAGGCACGCATAGCCGGCCGCGCAGAAGACGTTCGGCCCGACGGCGTTCCCGTAGTTCGTCAGCGAGGCGCCGTAGGGGCCGCCGTGCGGCATCAGGACCAGCGGATAGGGCTTCCGCGCGCGCGGTTTCGTCGGCAGGTAGAAGATGCCCTCGATCTCCAGGCCGTCGCTCTTCCACGTGACGACCTCAGAACGCGCGAGCGTCACGGCCGCCATGTCGCGGTTGACGTCTGTGAGGCACTCGGACGCGCGGGACGCATCGAAGGGCACGGAACAGAGTTCGTCCGGCGCCTGCGTCGCTGAACCGACGAAGAACACAAGGCCGGCGTCTCCGGCGACGGCCGATCCGAGGGCGGCCAGGCCGCCGGTATCCAGCCGCTCCGGCGTTCCGCCCACTTCGCAGACGTAGAGTCCGTGTCCGGTGCGCACGCCCGACTCGAACAGAACCCGACCGTCGGGCAGCCACTGCGGCATGATGCTGCGAAGGTCCGCCTCCGGGTGAACCATGCGGCGCTCGCCGGAGTCGAGATCGATCACCTTCGCGGTGTCGTGAAACAGGTCCCGTTCATCGTAGGCTTCGGTGAGAAGCACGGACGCGCCGTCAGCCGATACGTGCATGGGCGCCTCCATCAGGTGGCCTCGCACCGGCCCGACCGTGCGCCGCCCCTTGCCCTTCGCGTCCACAACCTTCAGGTCGGACTCGAACCACTGCGAGTTGACGGTCGCCGTGGGGCAGGCTGTGTAGACGAGGCCCCGGCCGTCCGGCATCCAGGCGGCGCTGCTCACGTGCTCGCCGTCGGCCGAGATCCTGCGGGGCTTGCCGCGCCCGTCGGCGTTGACGACCCAGAGCGCCCGGCGGCGCTCGTCGGCATCGACGGTGCGCCAGTCGCGCTTCTCCTTGTCCCTCTTCTTCTCGTCCGGCGTCCGGTCGGGCTGCGCGATGACGGCGAGGTGCCGGCCGTCGGGGCTCCAGACGTACTTCACGACGCCCTGCTCGAAGGCGGTCACCTTCCGGCCTTCGGACAGCTCCCGCTCCATGACGCAAACCTGCCCCTTGCCTCCCTCGCGCTCGGACAGGAAGGCCAGGCGCGTGCCGTCCGGCGAGAACTGCGGCTGCCACGCCTTGCCGCTGAAGGTCACCTGCCAGGCCCCGCGCTCCCCGGACCACGCCCGGATCTCGCTGAGGTTTTCGTTCTTCTCGAGATCCGGTTTCGTCACCTGGAACGCGGCGCGCCGCCCGTCCGCGGTCGCCGTCGGGCAGATCAGAGTGCGATTTCCGAAGATGTCCTTCACTGTGAACAGCCGCTTCGACTTCGCCATGGTCAGCCACCCTCCCCATTCAGCGCTTGTCGATCCGTTCGGTCCGGCACGCGTGCCAGATAGACGCCTGCGAGCATAACGGAGATCCCGATGATCTGCATGGGCGCGAGACGCTCTCCCATGAACAACGCGGCCCCGATGCACGAGACGCCCGGCACGAGGTACTGGTAGACAGCCGTGCCCGACGCCGTCGTACGCCCGATGGAGCCGTACCAGAGCAGCACGCCGATGAGGCCCACGACCACCGCTCCGCCGTCCAGCGAGAGCGTCTGCCCCTGATAGCTCGTCGACGAGGCGTTTTGGAAGCGGTCCAGCGACGCGATCACGACGTCGAACTCCTGTCCAGGCTCGACTCCGGAGGGCGCCAGGATACGCACCGTCTCGGCCGGCCCCGGCGCGACGGCCAGCCGCGGCTCGCAGTCGGGCGCCTCGCCGCACACGCGCAGCCAGACCGGCTCGGTTCCGGAAGTGTAAGGAGCGAAAGTGTTGGCATACAGCACTCGGATCGGCGCACCGGCCTCGACGGCGCCTTCGGCCAGCGTGGCGATGACGTGGCGGCCGTGCCGGCACGTGCCTTCCGGGTAGGCAAGGTTCCGCCGGCGGATCTCGACGTCGAACCGCGCCGCGCCGCCGGGCGAGTGCACCCGCACGAAATGCGCTGCATCGGGATCGTCGGCCTGGAGTTCCCGTGTGAAACTCGGCCCGGACACAAGCAGCCAGGAGTTCGGAAACTGTGCCTCGACCGTGTCGCCGGGCACGAGCCGCCGGTCCGAACGCAAGACGATCTCGACGTCGCACGGCTCCCGCACAACGAACTGCCGCTCCGGTGCGTCCACTCTCAGAGTCATTCGCCGAATCCCCTGCCACAGGCCGCTTACCTTCCGCTCGCGAGCGGCATGATAGGCACGCACGGGCTGTGAAACAAGCAAAGGAACAACGGCAGGCATCCACAGATTACGCAGATGACGCAGATTAACAACAGAGCCTGGCGAACGTAACGGCTGGGCAGCGGAGCAAATTGTTTGTTTTGTCCGTTTTTCCTCTGTAATCTGCGTAATCTGTGAAATCTGTGGATAGCTCTGTCCTTCTGGTCGCGGATGCCCGGCCGGTGAGTTGGCGCTTGCTTGTCCTCAATGTATTTGTTACTTTGCAGTGCCGTAGAGGTATGTCTATTGATCTTCCGGAAGGGGGCCACGATGGCCGGAGAGGACGCCACTCAGGATCCGCAGACGTATGCCATCATCGGGGCGGCAATGGCTGTTCACACCGAACTCGGCTGCGGTTTCGTGGAGCCCGTCTATCAGGAAGCGTTGGCGCTTGAGTTGCGGCGGCAGCGCATTCCTTTTCAGCGGGAGGTTGAGCTCCCGATCTACTACAGGGATCAACGGCTCACCACCATCTACCGAGCCGACTTCATCTGTGAGGGGACCATCCTTGTCGAACTGAAAGCGCTCGGTAAGCTGACTGAGCGTGAGAACGCACAGGTCATCAACTACCTCAAGGCGAGCGGCCTCCGGAAAGGCCTGCTCCTCAACTTCGGCGAGGTCAGCCTCCAGTACCGCCGCCTCGTCAACGGCCCACAATGATCAGCAGTTCTCTATTGGGGATCCGTTAATCCGCGTAATCTGTGAAATCTGTGGATGCCTTCTGTCGTCTGATGCCGGCATCAGCTCTCGTGCGGCGGCGCGTCGAAGCGGTAGCCGATGCCCCGCACGGTCTGGATATATATGGGCCGGTGCTGGTCCGGCTCGATCTGCCGGCGGAGGGTGTTCACGCACTGATCGACGCTGCGCGGCGTCACGAAGACGCTGTGCCCCCAGACGGCGTTGAGCATCTGGTTGCGCGTCAGCGCCCGGCCCTCGCGTTCGACCAGCAGCACGAGCAGGTCGAACTGCTTCGGCGTCACGTGGATCTCTTCCCCGTCGCGGCTGAGCCGGCGGGCCTGCAGATCAAGGGCGAACGGACCGAACCGGATGACCTGCGGCCGCTCCCGCCGGCGACGCCGCAGCAGCGCCGCCACGCGCGCCATGAGTTCCAGCACGCCGAACGGCTTCGTGACATAGTCGTCCGCGCCGAGTTCAAGCCCCAGGACGACATCCGACTCCTGCCCCTTCGCCGTGAGCATGATGACGGGCATTTCGAGTCCCTCGCGGCGGATGAGGCGGCAGACCTCATAGCCGTTGATCCTGGGCAGCATGATGTCGAGCACGATCAGGTCCGGCCGGGCGTCCAATGCCGCGCTCAGCCCTGTCTCGCCGTCGGCGGCGGTAAGGACGCGGTAGCCTTCGAACTCGAAGTTGCCCTTCAGCCCCTCGAGCATCGCCGCATCGTCTTCCACAATCAGGATCGTCTCGTCGGGCATGGTTGATGCCTCAGGCCTCCGTCTCGCGGGCGATGGGCACCCGCACGGTGAAGGTGCTGCCCTCGCCCGGGGTGCTCTCGACGTCTATGGTGCCGCCGTGCGCGTCTACGATGAACTTCACGATGCTCAGGCCCAGGCCGCAGCCTTCGGCGCGGCGCGCCAGATGGCTGTCGGCCTGGAAGAAGCGCTCGAAGGCGCGCCGTGCTTCACGCCGTGACATGCCGATGCCGTTGTCGGAGACGCGGAAGCAGACGGCGCCGTCAGCCGTCTCGGCCGAGAGTGCGATGCGCTTGTCCCGGCCGGTGTACTTACAGGCGTTGTCCAGCAGGTTGAGCAAGACGGTCACCAGCGCGTCGTGGTCGCCGCTGACCGCCGGCAGCGCTGGCGGCACGTTGACGTCGAATCGGCAGCCGCTCGCGCTGAACCGCTCGGCCACAACGTTCGCCGCCTCGTGAACGACCTCCTCGGGATGCAGTTCCGCCATTTCGAACGCCCGCTTGTTGCGCTCCATGCGTGAGAAGGTCAGGAAGTTGTCGATCAGCCGGGCCAGCCTTTCGTTCTCGCTGACGAGCAGGTCCAGGTAGCGCCGCGCCTGCGCCTCGTTCTCGAACCGCCCCTCGCGCAGTGTTTCAGCGAACATGCGGATGCACGCCAGCGGCGTCTTCAGCTCGTGCGTCACGGTGGCGACGAAGTCGTTCTTCAGCCGCGTCAGCTTCGCCTGCCGCAGCAGCGAGCGCCCGCCGACCAAGGCCAGAAGCACGACGGCGCCGATGCTCAGCAGCCCGGCCCAGAGGTAGCCGGCCGTCTCCCGCCCTGCCGCCTCGGAGAAAGGATCGCCGCCCTCCAGCATCAGCGCCAGCCGCCATCCGGGAAGCCGGTCCCCCGGCGATGCGGTCAGGAAGGCCTCCCCGCCATCCGGCGCACCCGGACGGCGCAGCACGATCGACGCGCCGGGCATGGCTCCGGTCTCCCGCGCGAGGAGCTGCATCTCGTCCAGCAGCCCCTCCTCGCAAAACAGCCCCACAACGCGGCCGTCGGCCGACGCGAGCCGCCAGACGCCCGGCAGCCCGGACGCCGTCAGCTCCGGCGCCGCAGGCGGTGTGGGGATGCGGGCCAGGTAGTCGGCCGCCAGGTCCTCGGCCGCGAGCGTGGGAAAGGCGAGCGCCTCCCCCTCAGTCTCTCGCAGCCGATGCATGAGGAAGCGGCGCTGCGCGGGCGGCATGGCGGGAGGGCCGTAGTCGTTCAGGCGTGCGATAAGCGCTTCGCGCAGTGCCAGGCGGCGGGCGTCGGCCGAATCCGGGATCAGTTCCAGCGCACGCAGCCCGGCCGGAGGCGCGACGAGACGGCCGGCGGAATCCCGGACCTCCGCCTGCCCGGGATCCGAAAACAGCCCCCCCAGCAGGTCCGCGGCCTTCGCGGCGTCGCCTGCCGTCACCAGGGACTGCGCCTCGGCCCAGACGCCCGGCGGACGGGGAGTGATCGCGGGCAGCACGGCGGCCGGCGCCGGATAGGCCACGCCTCCGGCTTCGTCATAGATGACGGCGGCGTCGCACGCGCGGGAAGACACAAGCGCGGCAAACCGTTCCGCCGGCGGCGCCTCGGCGGCCGTCTGTTCAAGGCGGCCGGCCTTGTCGTTCCAGCGGTTCGAGACCGCATCCGCCGCCGCGTGCAGCCGCGGCTCATACACGTCGATCAGCTTCTGCCGCACGGCCAGGCGCGTGTTCCGCACGGCCTGCCCCATAAACCAGAGCACACAGGCCGTCGGCACGGCGACCGCCAGCGCCAGCAAGAGGAGCAGGCGCCACGACCCGCCACCTGCCCCAGCGCCCGTGCTGCCCACCCGTCTGAACTCACTCCTTGCCATGTGCCCCTTCCAGGCGCGCGACCTCCTGCCTCAGGATTTCCACCTTCTTGATGGTGCCTTCATAATCCGCTTCTGCCCGCACGCAACGCAGTTCCGCTTCCGCAGCCACGCCCGGCTCGCCGACGCCACTCTGGTGAGCGGCCTCTGCGCGCTTCAGTGCCATTTGAGCGAAATGGACCTCCGCCCTGCCCTTGACGAGATCGGCCTCCGCCTCCGCAAGGCGGATGCGCAGGTCGGCAAGCTGCGCTGCGGTGCCCATGCTGCCCGCAGCCGTGTCATCGCTGCCTGCCGCAGTCCGGATGACGTCGTCGCCGGTGCCCTGTATCCCACTGACGTCGTCGCCGGTGCCCTGTATCCCACTGACGTCGTCGCCGGTGCCCTGTATCCCATCCGGGCCGTCGCTGGTGAGCCTGCAGAGACCGGGGCCGTCGGGGATGGGGAATGCGTAGCGGTAGGGCTTCCCCCATGGGTCGTTGGGCGACGACACGGCCCTGATGTACGGCCCATGCCAGTCCGCAACGCCTGCCGGCCGGGCGATGAGTGCATCGAGCCCCTGATCCGTCGTGGGAAAGGAACCGGTGTCAATCTCATACAGGGCCAAGGCGGTTCCCAGAGAGTCAAGGTCGGCAAGGAACGCCTGGGAGGGGGACGTCGCGGCGCCGACCATCTTGTACCTCACCATGACACGGCCCGCTCCGCCGCCGTTGTTCTGCAAGAACTGCAGCAAACCACGGCCTCCCTCCGCTGTCTGGAATGCGTAGACGACAGGCAGTCTGTCCCGTTCAAAGGCGAAGCGCGACTGCCCGGAACCGACAGCGGGCAGCGCCATGGCGGCAAGTTCCGCCGCAGAAAGGCCATGCCACGTGTCGGGGGTGCAAAGCCGAATGGCCGCATCGAACCCCGTCAGCTCCATCTTGTCCCCCCCGGTGTCGCATCCGGCGTCCACGCCGAATGCCCGCAGTGGAGCTGCGCTATTATCCAACTCATCGAGAGAGTAAACCTTCCCGCTCTCGAAGTCGACAAGGACGTTTTTGCCGCGCCCGAAGTCGGGCGGCAGCTCGATCATCGAACGGAACGCGGGCGTCGCCACTTCGGCCGGAACGTCCTGCACCAGCTTATAGCGGATCTTGACACCTCGCGGCGCCTGATCGCGCAGCTCCAGGATCTGCAGAATGCCTCTGCCCCCCTCGCGGGTCTTCAGCAGGTACGTGGCGGGAAGTGTCCCCTTCGCACTCATGAACACGGGGAAGCCCGGCACTCCCTTGCTGAGCATCTCCTCCTGCTCGAAGAAGGCCGGCTCGATCGTGTCCCACTCGGAGCTATGACACGGCACGACGACTACGTCGATCCCCGCAAGCCCGCCCTGCGGACCGGCCGTCTCCCCCGCCGCATCTATGCCCAGCTTGCGGATCGCGGCGAAGATCGCGTCTTCGCTCGCTGCTCGACCCACGCCCAAGTCCTGGGGCGAGTAGACTTTGCCCTTGTCAAAATCGATGAAGAAGTCGACGCCGTCGCTGTCATCGTTGACGAAACGTTCGATGACCGGCCCGAAGACAAGTTGCCCGGACGCCGGTACCGGTGGCTCCAGCTTCGCCAGTTCGTCCCGAGCCGAGCGCACCAGCGCCTCCTGGTCCGCGTAACGTTCGGAGACCAGGGCGAACTGCTCAAGCGCCTTCTCCTTCTCCCCCTTGGCTAACAGGCACTTGCCGAGACGGTAGTGGGCCTCGGCCACGCAGCGACGGCTTGCCTGCGCGTCCGCGATGATCTTCTGGTACGTCTCGATGGCCTTGTCGATGTCGCCGACCACTTCTTCGGCGTAGACGCCCGCCTCCAGCAGGACCGATGCCTCCTCCGCCTGCGCCGTCGCGCAGGCCAGCATCGCCAGAACCGCCGCTGCCGCCAACCACCTGACGTACTTCATCGTCCGTCCTCCCCGCACATGTTAACCCATCCCGCACCGCCATCAAGCCGCAGTATAGACAGGAAATGTCAAGAGTTTGTCACGCAACGGAACGATTTCGGCACAGGGCGAATGGAGATCCCTCTGTCTTTCGCCGTAGATTGCCGGCAGGGGCGCGGTACGGTAGAGTGGCCGCCGTTGCGTGGCTTCATTGCGAGGGTGCCGAACATGAAGAGCTGGGCGCTGCTCGGGCTGGTGGGGTTGCTGCTGCTCTGCGCCGCTGGGTGCGGAAAGGACGGGGTGACGGCGGACACGGCGCCGTTCGAGGCCGCCGTCGCACAGTACCTGGCCGGCAAGAGCATGGACATGAAGGTCACGGAGTTCGTGTCGCTGGACGTGACGGGCGACGCGGCGACCGCCGTCTGCAGGCTCACGGAGGCGTCCGGCCTCTACAGCGGCCTCGGCGTGCGCTGGCGCTTCACCTTCGAGCGCAACGGCCCCGCATGGCGGGTGACGGGCCACAAGCCGCTCTGAATGCGCCCCCCCCTTCGGTTTGACACGCGGCAGAGACGCAGGATAGGCTCTGTGCGCGAGACGGCTCCGGCGTTCGACTCTCACCCGGAGGACCTGCACCCATGCGCTGGCGCGACCTGTTCCTGCCCCGCCTGCCGTCGCGTTCGCCGCGGCCGGGGCTGGAGCATTTCCACATCGAACGGCCGGACCGGATGACGCGCGTGCACCTGCGCGTCGAGGAGGACGGCGGCGGGCTGATGCTCGTGGACGCGAGCGTGGCCGTGCGCCTGAACCGCACGGGCATGGCGCTGGCGCGCACGATCCTCGAAGGAAAATCGCTCGAGGAAGCGCAGCGTGAGCTGCAGAGGACCTTTCGCAACGCCCCCGCGGAACAGGTCGCCGAGGACTACGAGAAGGTCCGGCGGGTGCTCTTTCCCGCCGAGGCCGCGGAGGACGCCTGCCCCTGGCTCGACCTGGCGTCGCAGGACGACGAGCCGTTCTCCATGAAGGTCTCCGCGCCCTACCGCGCCGACCTCGCCCTGACCTACCGCTGCCAGAACGAGTGCCCGCACTGCTACGTGGAACGCGAGCGCGACATGCCGTCGCTCTCGCTCGAGCAGTGGCGGGCGGTCCTGGAGCGCCTCTGGGACGCCGGCATCCCGCACGTCTGCTTCACGGGCGGTGAAGCGACGCTCTGCGAGTTCCTCATCGAGCTCGTGGAGAAGGCGGAGGACCTTGGACAGGTAACCGGCCTGCTGACGAACGGCCGCCGCCTCTGCGATCGCGACTACGTGCGCCGACTGGTGGGCGCCGGCCTCGACCACGTGCAGATCACCATCGAATCGCACCTCGAAGACGTCCACAACCGCATGGTCGGCGCGCCCGGTTTCGCCGAGACACTCGCCGGCATCCGGAACGCCATCGCCGAGGACATCTACGTGGTGACCAACTCGACGCTGACGAAGTGGAACGCGCCGGCGATCGAGCAGACGGCGGAGTTCCTGCACGGGCTCGGCGTGAGGGCGTTCGCCTGCAACTCGCTCATCATCTCGGGCGGCGCAAAGGAGAGCGACGCCGGGCTGGAAATCGACGACCTCGTCCGCATCCTCCCGCTGATCGTCGAGAAGGCGCGGGCGCTGGGCATGCGCTTCATCTGGTACACGCCGACGCCCTACTGCCGCATGAATCCCGCCCAGCTCGGCCTCGGCTTCAAGCGCTGCACGGCCGCCGAATACAACATCTGCATCGAACCCAACGGCGACGTGCTCCCCTGCCAGAGCTACTATCAGGCGGCGGGCAACATCCTGACCGACGAATGGAAAGCCATCTGGGAGAGTAGTGTGTTCCGGGACATTCGGGAGCGCCGCAACGTGCCGGATGACTGCCGCGGCTGCCCCGATTTCCCCGTGTGCGGAAGCGGATGCCCGCTGAGCCGCGAACACGACATGGTGCAGTGCATGGACCGGGTGTCGGAGGGCTGAGGCATGCGCCGGAGGCAGGTCACGATCGGGGCCGTGCTCGCGGCGCTCTGTCTCGCCGCGTTCGCGCCGGCAGCAGAGGCACAGCAGTACCGCTTCCAGGTGCCTGAGGTGCGCGTGGTTCTGACGGTTCAGCCGGACGCGTCCGTGCTGATCGACTACACCTTCACCTTCCAGAACCAGAGGGGCGCACACGCGATCGACATCGTGGACGTCGGCATGCCGACGAAGCAGTATACCGTGCTCGAAGCGTCCGTGGAGGGCCAGCCGCTGAGCGTGTGGAAGCCGTCCACGGAGATCGCGATCGGCCCGGAGGTGCACCTGGAGCCGTGGGCCATCCCGCCGGGCGGCAGAGGCGTCTTCACCTGCCGGGCGCGCGTGACCGACATGGTGTTCGAGGACCGGAAGAGCGCGGACCGGGCGTCGCTGCGCTTCACGCCGACCTGGTTCGGCGAGCGGTACGTCGGCGGCGAGACGGACCTGCTGCTGGTGGTGAAGTTCCCGCCGGGCGTGGATGCAGAGGACGTCGTCTGGCACTCGGACGAGCGGCCGTTCTTCCAGAAGGGCATCCTGGACCCGGACGGCGTGGCGTTCGTCTCGTGGAGCGAACGCTACCGCTTCACCGGCCCGATGATGTTCGGCTGCTCGTTCCCGCGCGCGGCCATGGACCGCGTGGTGGAGAGCAGCCTGGGGCGCGAGTTCCTCGTCTGGTGGGTGAATTCCCAAAGGGCGCAGACGATCAGCGCCATTGCGTTCCTCGTCCTGTTCGGCACGTTCTACCTGCTCATCACGCGCGGCACGGGCATCACCTTCCTGGTCATCGGCGCGGTGATCTTTTTCATCATCGTCCTGAAGTCGCCGCTCATACACCTCGGCATGTGGCCCGCGGTGCCGCTGCTCGGCGCCGTGTGGTACTGGGGCATGCACGCGCGCAGGCCGCGCTACATGCCGGCCCTGGCGCGCCTCGAGAGCGGGCGCGTCTGCCGTGCGCTGAACGCGCCCGAGGCGGCCGTCCTCATGGACGTGCCCCTGCACCGGGTGCTCGGCATGGTCGTCACGGACCTGCTCGACAAGGGCGTCGTCCGTGTCACGGGCGACGATCCGCCCCGGGCGGAGCCGATCGGCACCCGCGCGGTTGCCAACGTCGTGGAACTGCCGGACAGACGGAAGGTGGCCCTCGAACCCTACGAGGTCGGCTTCATGGACGTGCTGTCCCGCCCGCCTCAGGACGTGCAGGACAAAGACTTCAGCGAGCCGCTGCAACGGCTGGTGGGGCTTGTCCGGTACAAGATGTCCGGGTTCGATCCGGAGGCGACGCGGGAGTACCATCGCCGCGTCACCGAACGGGCGTGGGAGAAGGTGGAAGCCCTGCAGAATCCCGAGAGCAAAGACGCCCTCGCCCGGCGCCACTTCAACCGGCTGCGGATGGCCGACGATTACGAGGACCGGATGGAGGAGCAGCGGACGCGAGGCTGGCACTACATGCCTCACTGGCACCACCACTTCGGCCGGCGGAACTGGGAACGCGCCATGGACCGCTGGACCCGGCCGGCGGCGAACCGCGCGGCACAGGCCATCATCGAGCCGGTCAAGGGGCTCGATCTGTCCGGGGTGGACCGCTTCACGCTCGACACACTGGGCGAGATCGCGCGGGCGGCCGCCAAAGGCGGCTCGGGCGGCGGGGGCGGCGGCTGTGCGTGCGCCGGATGTGCGTGCGCGTGCGCGTGCGCGGGGGGAGGTCGGTAGCCCCGCGCAGGCGGGAGGCACGGCCCACATGGCGGACGGCGAACTCAACGCGCTCGATGCGCAGTACCGCCGGCAGGCGGAGTGGTTCTACGGGGTGCGCTCGAACCTGCTCCGGCGCGTGGGGATCGCCGCCAAGAAGAATGTTCTCGAACTCGGCTGCGGGACGGGCGCGGTCACGCCCGAACTGATCCGCCGCTGCGGGGGGCAGGTGGTGGCGCTGGACGTCCGGGCCGGCCCGATGGCCCTGGATCCCGGGCGGTTCGCCGGCGCGCAAACGGTGATCGCCTCGGGCGAGGCGCTGCCGTTCGCAGACGCGGCCTTCGACCTCGTGTTCACCCAGATGCTCTTCCTGTGGACTCCCGATCCGGCGGCGGTCGTGCGCGAGGTGCGGCGTGTGCTGCAGCCGGGATGCGAACTGATCGCCGCGGCCGAGCCGGACTACGGCGGGCGCATCGAGTACCCCGGCTCGGGCCTGGGCGTGCGGATGAGCGAGGCGCTGCACGCGCTCGGCGCGGACCCCGACGTCGCCAGGAAGATGCCGGACATCCTGCGCCGCGAGGGATTCGGGGTGGAAGCGGGCGTGCATCCGTCGCTCTTCCCGGCGGACCGGCTTCCCGGGGAATGGGAGCACGAGCGGCGTTTCCTCGTCTCGCTCGGCGGTGAGCCCCCTGCCGATGGGGAGCCGCCCACGTTCCTCTTCATGCCCTACTTCTGGTTCCTCGCGCGCAAGTAGGGGCCCACGCCGCACCGTGCCGTGCACGCCCACGCCGACCTGTCATCCTGAGGAGCGAAGCGACGAAGGATCTCGCCTGTGTGGCTCCGGCGCCGCTGCGAGCACGGCGTCCCCGAGCCCGTGACCGAAGCGCCTTCCAGCATTCGGACGCGTCGCCCCGATTGCCGAGTCGAGGTCCTTCGGCCCGCCTGAGCGGGCCTCAGGATGACACCCCGGGGGTGACTCGCGGCCGTCACACCGCCCTCGTGCCGTGCACGCCCACGCCGACCTGTCATCCTGAGGAGCGAAGCGACGAAGGATCTCGCCTGTGTGGCTTCCGGCGCCGCTGCGAGCACGGAGCCCCCGGGCCCGTGACCGAACGACCTTCCGGCATTCGGATGCGTCGCCCCGATTGCCGAGTCGAGGTCCTTCGTC